>NZ_JAFLXF010000028.1:0-89560 GCF_019891575.1 Pseudomonas sp. MIS38 | reverse complement strand
CCTCCCAGCCCCACCCAATCCAGAACCGCCAATGTCTCCTATCTCCGCCACACCCGCCCCACTCTCCCGCCGCTTCTCCGTCGCCCCGATGATGGATTGGACTGATAGGCATTGCAGATACTTCCTACGCCTCCTGTCGAAGAACGCCCTGCTCTACACCGAAATGGTCACCACCGGCGCTCTCCTCAACGGCGATCACGAACGCTTCCTCCGTCACAACGAAGCCGAGCATCCGCTGGCACTACAGCTCGGCGGTAGTGTTCCGCTTGATCTGGCCGCTTGCGCGCGCATGGCCCAGGAGCATGGTTACGACGAGGTGAACCTTAATGTTGGCTGCCCGAGTGATCGGGTGCAGAACAATATGATCGGTGCGTGCCTGATGGGGCATCCGCAGTTGGTGGCGGATTGTGTGAAGGCGATGCGCGATGCGGTGTCGATTCCGGTGACGGTGAAGCATCGGATCGGGATCAATGGGCGGGACAGTTACGCCGAGTTGTGTGATTTCGTCGGTACGGTGCGGGATGCCGGGTGTACCAGTTTTACCGTGCATGCGCGGATTGCGATTCTGGAGGGCTTGTCGCCGAAGGAGAATCGCGACATTCCGCCGTTGCGGTATGACGTGGCGGCGCAGTTGAAGGCGGATTTTCCGGAGCTGGAGATTGTGTTGAACGGCGGGATCAAGACGATGGAGGCCTGCCATGAGCATTTGCAGACCTTTGACGGTGTGATGCTCGGGCGTGAGGCTTATCACAATCCGTATTTGCTGGCGGAGGTCGATCAGCAGTTGTTCGGCAGCAGCGCGCCGGTGATCAGCCGCGCCGAGGCGCTGGCGCAGTTGCGGCCGTATATTGCCGAGCATCTGCAGGCGGGCGGCGCGATGCATCACATCACTCGGCATGTGCTGGGGTTGGGCACCGGGTTCCCGGGGGCGCGCAAGTTCCGCCAGTTGTTGTCGGTGGATATTCACAAGGCCAAGGATCCGCTGGCGCTGCTGGATCAGGCTGGCGAGTTGCTGCAAGGGCGTTGATGCCCTCCTTCCGTAAAACGCGCCAGGCGGGTTGATCCGCCTGGCGTGCGCATCACCCCGCCGCCGCTTCCGTCCAGTTCACCCAGCCAAACACCCACGTCGCCAGAATCAACAAGCCAAACGCGATCCGATACCAGGCGAACGCCGCATAACTGTGGTTGGCGATGAATTTGAGCAGGCCACGCACGGCGATCATGGCGAAGATGAAGGCGATGACGAAACCGAGGGCAAACACTGGTAGGTCGCTGGCCTGGAATAGGTCGCGGTATTTGTAGCCGGAATACACCGCGGCGCCGACCATGGTCGGCATGGCGAGGAAAAACGAGAACTCTGTGGCGGCTTTCCGGGACAAGCCGAACAATAAACCGCCGATGATGGTCGAGCCGGAGCGCGACGTGCCGGGAATCATTGCCAGGCATTGCACGAAACCGATTTTCAACGCGTCTGACCAGCGCATGTCGTCGACATGATCGACGCTCACCACATGGTTGCGCTGTTCGGCCCACAACATGACGATGCCGCCCACCACCAAGGCCATGGCCACAGTGATCGGGTTAAACAGGTATTGATGGATTTTGTCAGCGAACAGTACGCCGAGGACCACCGCCGGCAGGAAAGCTATCAGCAGGTTGAGGGTGAAACGTTGCGCATTGCGTTGGGTGGGCAGTCCTTTGACGATGTCGAAGATCTTCGGGCGAAACTCCCAGACCACGGCCAGGATCGCGCCCAGCTGAATAATGATGTTAAACGCCATCGCGCGTTCGCCGCCGAAGTCCAGCAGGTCGGCGACGATGATCTGGTGGCCGGTACTGGAGATCGGCAAGAACTCGGTCAGGCCTTCTACCGCGCCCAATATCAACACCTGGATAAAGGTCCAGAAATCCATTAATCCTCCGTCAGAGCGCTCTTGATGAGCGACCGGTCAACTGCATTCAGGAATTGAGTATCTGAAGTTAAACAATCGGTATAACGCGACACCCATTGCCTGATCAGGCGACGGAGAATATGTCTTATCAAAAGACACACTCAAGCCATGTTAATAAACGTCCGCCTACGAACTACACGAAAAATATTTAGGGCTATAGTAGAAAAAAGTTCGACTGGCCAATAAAGTGTGATCCAGCTCACATTGTCTCAGGATCGTCGACAGTGGCAATTGGACATGAATAAAGCCATCGCCATAGATTCAAAATAGTGGCACAATTCCACATTGCCACCATGTAACGACTAGTTCACAGCCCCGAGAAAATCAACTAAAAGCTTGAAATGCTTAATTATTGTTAGAAAACTCGGGAGCCACGTCTAAAAATCGCGTGAATGTTACCAATTGTCAGTCACAGATGAGAACCGGTGCTTTAACATCCCGATGTCAGCACCTAATTCGAGTCAAAGCATGATGCTCTCAGGGAACTTGGCGACTAGAAGTCCGCGCCCGACAAACGACGCACCCGGTGTTCTTACTCTGGGTCGTACCCGTGGCGTGGCCGAACATTTCAGGGCGCTGATCGCAAAGCACGTACGCACTGATATGGCACTTGAGGCCAGTTCGTACACTAGTTCCTATAACAATGAACTTTCTGGTTCGTATCGAGCCATCTTCATCGTTATCGACAGTCCGCAAGCGCTGGAAGACAATCTTGCGCTGATCGAGAACCTGCGTTCCGACAACTTGAAACCGATCATTTGCGCGGTCATTACCGGTCGCGGTGCGTTCAACAAGATCAAGTACTTCCTGGCCGGCGCCGACTTCTGTATCAAACTCAATACCCTATCCGACGAGGGCGACGAGTTGCTCGGTGAATTCTTCAACAGTGAAGAATGGCAGCGGGATATCAACCTCACGCTCGACCCCACGCGCATCTGCCTGCAGGGCGGCACCAGCCAGAAACTCGACATCTCGTTCGCCGAGATGAAGATCCTGGAAGCCTTTGCGCAGACCAGCAACCACATTCTCAGCCATGATGAAATCGCCAGCATCATGGGGCTCAATACCAATTTCTACGACCCGAGAGCGCTGGAAAAATCCATCAGCCGCTTGCGTGGAAAAATCAAGGACATGTATGGTACCAATGCGATTCAGAGCATCCGCGGCTACGGCTATCGCCTGATGCGGGGTCTGATATCGACTGCCTGACTCTCGGGCAGCCATTCTCTTTGCATAATCACGAAGGATCGTCATATGCAACCATACAGCTCAAGTTGTACTTCAAATCTACTAATAATCAAGCCATTGAATGAGCACGGCTACACCGAACCATAACAATAAACTTAACAACATAGCAGCAGAACGAGTGGAATTTATCGAGGCCATTTTGGGCCCAGACCCTGCCTGTCGGTTACTTCCAAGGAAGTCATTGCTCGCCTGCCGATTTACCTTTTCGCCCATTTTGGTGCACATTTTAGGAGAGAGACATGGAAACTAGTACAACCCTCCCAAGAAAATATTTTGTCGTCGTGACCAACAGTACAACGTCGCAGCGTGAACTTGAGAGCATTCTGTCCAGCGAGCGCTTCAATTCGTTTGGCACGTCTCAGGCACAAATGTTTATTGAAGGTGCTACTTCGCCCTCTTCCGCTCCCATGCTGATGGAGTTCACTTACCCAAGGGGCACCCGGAAAAACGTTGCCCGCACGATTGAACACGACACCCAGCGCATATTGGCCACCCTCGAATCGGAATGGCTGTCCGCACAATCGGCGAAGCCGTTTCAAAGTGCAGAGAGCGACAACCGCACTGCTGCCATCGAAGACGCCGCCACTTGCAACGAAACCTGGCATCTGGACAACGATCAAGGCGCACTGGTCAAGGAAGGCGTCGAGATCAGCCTTACCGGACTGGAAACCGCGCTGGTGCGCAAAATGCTCCATCACGAAGAACGTGTAGTCAGTCGAGATGACCTGATCCTCAGCATCGGCCGCGAGCCGGAGCAATATCGCGGCCTGGAGATGTGCCTGAGTCGCCTGCAGGACAAGTTCAAAAACGCGAGTAATGGTGAGCGATTGTTCCGTGCCGTAAGAAACCGCGGTTATTGCCTCATTCAGGAAATCGTTGCGTAAATACCGCCGATATCCGCGAACAAAACAAACAGAAAACAGTGCGATTACAAAAACAACAAGAGCACTCTGTTTGGCTTCCCCCCCTGGTAATAATAGCTCCCTGCCTCCACCCCTCCTACAGTAACAAACACAACATAATTTATTCACCCCCCGCTCTGCGACCTTTTCTAACACCCTTGTATTTGATTATTAAAAAGTTGGCACTGTGCCATCTTGTTAGAACTCGTCAGACACCCTCTCCGGCAATAACTTAGTCTATTGATTGACGACAGTTCGGCCTATCGACGTTGTTACCTCAGGACACTCGTCCAATAACAACAACAAGCCTATCTAGCAACTCGGACTTCAACTGTCGAAACCTGAATGGACGTATTTCTGGGGATATCTCATGGAACTTTCTCTACGGATCAATCGAAATAACGGCCTCAAGGGACTTACCTTCTGGGGCCAATGGGCACTGGCGCAGGCTTTCATTGTTGCGTTGTTATTCATACTGGCTGAACGGCAGACCGGCACCGTCGAGTTCTATTACCGCATGTGCGCAACACTGGCGGTATTGGCCTCGGTGCCGGCCTATACGTTCAGCGGCGTGTATCGCAAGCAGGACAATTACCTGACCGGGCTCGGACGTTTGTTCATGGGCTGGTCGATGACCATGGTCGCGCTGGCTTGCATCGCGTTCGTGTGCAAGGCCGATGAGGTGTTCTCCCGCGAGGTGACGCTGAGTTGGGCGGTGTACGGTTTCCTCGGTCAGGCGTTGCTGTACGCACCGTTGCACGCCTTTTCCAAGTACTACCAGCGCTCCCGCACCAGCGCGCAGAAGACCCTGATCGTTGGTACCGGCGAGCTGGCACTGGGTCTGGCGAAGAAGATCAGTCAGGTGGAAAACCTGCCGCTGGTAGGTTTGGTCAGCAATGGCGCGAAGCCGAACCTGGATTCGGATGCGCCGCGTGTGGTCGGTGATCAGGAAGATTTGCTCAAGCTGATCAAAGACCATGACATCCGCCGGTTGTACATCACCCTGCCGCTGGCTGAGGCTGCGAAAATCGAAGCGATGTACGTCGATTTGCTCGGCGCCAACGTCGATGTGGTCTGGGTGCCGGACTTGAACAGTCTGACCCTGCTCAACCACTCGGTGAAGGTCGTGGATGGTCTGCCGGCGATCTGCCTCAACGAAAGTCCGCTGACCAGCCGCCCTACCGCTGCACTGAGCAAGAGTCTGGTGGAAAAAGGCGTGGCGCTGCTGGCGATCATCCTGCTGAGCCCGGTGCTGCTGTTCATCGCGTTGGCGGTGAAGATCAACTCGCCGGGGCCGGTGTTCTTCAAGCAGGATCGCCACGGCTGGAACGGCAAGGTGATTCAGGTCTGGAAATTCCGCTCGATGCGCGTGCACGATGATCGTGAAGTGGTTCAGGCCAGCCGTAATGACTCGCGTATTACTGCGGTCGGGCGCTTCATACGCCGCACCTCGCTGGATGAGCTGCCGCAGTTGTTCAACGTGCTGCAGGGGCAAATGGCCTTGGTCGGCCCGCGCCCGCACGCGGTGGCGCACAACCACTACTACTCGGGGAAAATCCTCGCGTACATGGCTCGTCATCGAATCAAACCGGGTATTACCGGGCTGGCACAGATCAGCGGCTGCCGTGGCGAGACCGACACCATCGACAAGATGCAGCGCCGCGTCGAGATGGACCTGCATTACATCAACAACTGGTCGTTGTGGCTGGATCTGAAAATCCTGGTGAAGACGCCGTTTACGTTGCTGTCTAAAGATATTTATTGATGGGCTGGTGACGAGCCAGGCGATACCGCAAGGGGACGAAAGTCCCCTTTTTTGTGGGCGGGATTTGGGCAGTGGGTCAGGCTGTTGCGAGGGTGGCAGTGCCGACGCCTTCGCGGGCAAGCCCGCTCCCACACGGGATCTCGGTATGGATCGGGATATGCGCTTCACCCCGTTCCACTGTGGGAGCGTGGCTTGCCCGCGAAAGCGGTGGATCAGGCAGCACAGATATTGAATGTGCCGGCGCCTTCGCGAGCAAGCCCTCTCCCACAGGGTCCGGCGGCGTTCACTCAAATCGGGCACACCACAAAATCACTGTGGGAGCTTGCCTGCAAGCGATAGCGGTGGGTCAGGCAGCACAGATGTTGAATGTGCCGGCGCCTTCGCGAGCAAGCCCACTCCCACAGGTCTCAAGGGGGGTTCTCGGGTTTACTCGGTAATCTTCGAGAAGTTGCGATAGAACATGTCACCCTCACGGCTATCGGTCATCGAGTGCAGCTGGAAGCTGCGATTAAGCCTGGCGCCGCCGTCACGGGTCAGGGGGGCCCAGACCAGGTTGGCGCGGCGCATGGTCGACATGCTCATCATTTCGTCGAACGGGATCGACAGGTAGATGCCCTTGTCGAAACTACCCTCCCCGTACTCGGCACTGCCAGCCGTGGTGATCGTCGCCCAGGCACCGAAGCGCACCCCATTGAAGAACTCGCGGGAGATGTCCAGCGTGCCGCCCCAGTCGCCGGCCAAATAACGACCGACGCTGACCGCAGCGAGTGTGTCGTACGGCAAATCGGTGTAGCCGGTGATGTGCCCGGTCCAGACCGAGTAGTCGCGCAGGCCGAAACCCTGGTCGAACTCGCGCTGACGCACATAGTTCAGATCCGCTCCCACCGACCAGCGCTCACCGGTCGGACGGAACAACACCTCACCGCCGACACCGGCAAACATCGACTCCAGATAGCCGCCGTAGACCATGCCATACAGGTCTTTGTCCAACTGCTCGGCATGGCTGACCTGGAACAACGGCATGGTCACTTCCGAGGTGGTCAGGTACTGACGCAAATCGGTACGCACCCGCGGCAGGCCGCTCGGCGCATCGTAAGTGAACTTGTCGAAGTTGTTCACCAGGTTGGCACTGAGCAGACCGTTCCACCAGGTGTTGCGGTTGAAGCGGTACTCGGCGTCCGCGTCGGCACTGAATTGATAGAGCAAACCATCCGGGCCGCCAACGTTCTGTTTGAAACCCAGGCCGACGCCATAATTGAAGTGCTGCGGTGCTTCGCTGTAGAGGGTTTTCTCGTTGTGCGGCATCGCCGGGTTGATCTCGGTGGTGCGGTGCAACGACTCCAGCGGCTCCTCGTTGTTGATCACTTCGCGGAAGGTCTGGCGCGGCACGCTGGTCTCTTCCAGCGGCAGGTCGTAACGCTTGTTGACCACGGTGAACCAGTTGATGTCGTCGTTCACACTGTTGTCGAGAATCCGGCTCGCGCGGCCGACAGCCTTCGACGAATGGAAGTAGCGCTGCTGCTCGCCGTAGACGATCAACTCGGAATCACGCTGACTGATGCGCTCGACCTTGTACCCGGCATTCTGCTGCAAGCGTTGCGACACGTCGGCCCAGTTGACCTGTTCCATCGGCGTGGTCGGCATCTTCGCCGGCAGCGGTTCCGGCGTCGGGTCGTAGGTCTTGGCCGGCGCCTTGCGGCTGACGAAATTGGTGTGGAACGTGATGCCGAACATCGCCGTGTTGCCCCGCTCCCACGCCGCACTGACGTCCACCGAATCGGCCACCTTGAACACCGCGCCGAAGTTGATCGGCGAGTCTTGCTTGATCACGTTGTCCTTCGGCTCGTGCTTGTAATCGTTGCCTTCGTATTCGAGTTTCAGGCTGAGTCGATCCCACGGCGTCTGATAGCTCACACCACCGAAGAACGAAGGCTTGCCACGGAAGTACGAACCGGCGTTGACGTCGCCGGTGCCTTCCAGGGCCGGACGGGTCTTGAAGCGATCATCGAGATAGCCCAGCGGGTTGTCGAGGTCGCCGCGATTACCGAGATAACCCCAGGCAATGCCGGCGCTGAAATCGAAATTATCAAAGCGCTTGTTGGCGACGAAATATTCGCTGGCGAACAAGCCGGTACCGCCAATGTCTCGGAAGCCCAAAGCGACATCGGGGGCCCAGTGGGTTTCCTGCCACAGCCGGACTTTGGCATCGACCGCCTTGTCCTTATAGCTCTGGCTGCCGCTCATCGACTCCGGCCCGTACGGGCGGTTGGTGATCGCGGTGTAGCGGAACGAACCTTCGAGCCAGTCCAGTGGCTGCAACGACACGCTGTAGCGGCTGTAAGGCTCGGTGCGGTTGGCGTTGACGCTCAGCTCTCCGGCCGGGGCCATGCGCGCGGTCGGGGTCTGCAACAGACCGGTGCCGCCGAAATCATTTTGGGTAATACGCGGCTCGGCATGCACCAGACCGCACGGCAATAACAACACAGCTGCAAAACGTAACTTCAACGAACCACCTCAGCCAGCTGCGTGGCAATCAATTCGGCCAACTGCTGATTCAGTTCAGGAACAGGCGGATCCAGATCATCGTTTTTCACCGGCACCAGAATCTTGCTGCCGGCCACGGGGAACTGCCCGCTCTCGCGATTCCAGTGCGCGATACCCACGCGCCGCACCGCACCATTGGGCTGGATCAGCCACAGGTAATCGGCCTCGGCATCGTCCAGCGGCGTACAGCTTTCCAGGTACTCACGCGCCTCCAGCAGCGGCTGATAAGGCAGGTGGCAGGTCTCGGCAACCGCGCCCAGCACTTGCACCTCGTCGACCCGTTTCGGGTAGATCAGCTGATCGCCATCATCGAGTCGAATGTTGCGCGCGAAACCGACTTCCACCGCGACCGGATCGAGGTCCGCCACCTGTCGCCCGGTGACCGGCATTTGCCGCACCTGCTGAGCCAGGCGCAGCGCCAGCGCCGCGCGGCTCGGGCGGTCAAACAACGAAGCCATGCGCTGCAACACATCCAGATCAAACAACACCCCGGCCTTGAGCCGCGCCTGCTGTTCCAGCAACGACTGGCGCAGCAACACGCCGGCCAGCCAGTAACCTTCGGCATTCGGTACGGCCACGCTGATCACGTCGAGCAAGCGCCCGCCCGGCGGCAACTCCACCGGCCCTGGGTTGGCGACATCGCCGCTGACGGTGACCGCTGCCTGACTGATGCCGCTGAGCAACAGCAAACCCGCCGATAACCTCCGCAAGCGCTTCATGGCAGATGCCTGCGATCAGGGGTCAGTTGCACGATGCGCACGCGCATTTGCGCGGTCAGTTGCTGCTCGCTCTGCAGGATGAATCCGTCCAGCGGATCGACCCAGTAATGGTTGGTCGCGCGCAGGCCGATCGCCGGGACGTCGATACGTTCGTCGACACGCAGCACGGTGTATTCCTTGTCGAGAATTTGCAGAGTTTGCGTGGATCGACGGGAGAACCGGCTGTTGACGATCAAGCCGACTTCCTGGCCCTTGTACAGGTCGATCCAGCGCTGACTGGTGAAACCATCGGCGACTTGATGCAGGCCGCGTTTGAACGGCGCGTTATCGGCCAGCCGCGTGCCGTCCAGGTCGCCCTCGACGCCGAGGCCGATGGTGCGCACGGCGAGGCCATCACGCAGCAGCAACACCTGTTTGCCGGAGGCGACCCAGAACTGCAGGTCTTCACGCTCGCGCACCAGCGCCAGCACCCCGGAGCCGGACGGCGTGGTCAGTTTGACTTGCGGATACTTGACCTCGGCCACCTGGGCCGCGCTCACGTCCAGCTCGTCCGGCCCGATCACCGCCGACTTGAGGTTGCGCACCGAGGCGGTCATCAGCGGGTTACAGCCACACAACATCAAGGCCGCCATCAGGCAGACGCCAACTTTCAAGGTTTTCACGGTCGGCCTTATTTGCTGTTGTTACTGAATTCGCTCCAGTTCTTCGCAGCGGAAGCCCCGGTCCCGACAATCGATGCCGACGGCACCAGTTGACTGATGAAGCGGTTCCAGCGCGTGACGTTGGCCGGGCCGACGTAAACCACATCCTGGGGGCGCACTTCAAAGTGCGAAGCGAGTGCCATGGCGGTCGGCGACTGGGCTTCCAGTTGATAGATCTTCGCCGGCTCGACATCGAGGTTTTCCACCCCGCGAATCACGTACACCGCGTTGCCGTTGGAGGTGGTCTGGCTCAAGCCGCCGACCGAACCGAGCACGTCGGATAGGTTCATCGTCGCGGTCTTGAAGCTCAGCGCACGGGGCTGATTGACTTCGCCCATGACGTAGATGCGCTTGTTGTCGTTGTACGGCAGATACAGCTGATCGCCGCCCTTGAGGAAGACGTGCTGCAACTCGGAATCCTGCTGGTTGAGCGAGTCGAGATTGAGCGGATACACCCGGCCATTGCGCGTCAGCAGCAGGCCCGACAAGTCGGCGTTGTTGGTGTCGATGCCGGCAGTACCGAGGGCTTCGACCACGCTCAGCGGGTTGGTGGAAATCGGTTGTGGCCCGGCCTTGGCCACGGCGCCGGAAACCACCACTTTCTGACTGGCGAAACGCAGCACCGCGACATCCACCTGCGGCTCGGCGATGAACGCCGACAGCCGGGTTTCGATGTCCGAGCGCAGCTGTTGAATAGTCTTGCCGGCCGCCTGCACTTCCTTGATGAACGGGTAGTACAGCGTGCCATCGGAGCGCACCAGTCGACCGTTGGCGTCGATCTGCTGTTGTGCCCCCGATGGCGCGGTCAGCTCCGGGTGATCCCAGACCGTGATGTACAGCACATCGTTGCTGCCGATGCGGTATTCCGCAGGCGTTGCCAACAGTTCCGACGGTACCGTCTCACGCTTCTGCGTGGCACGGGTCATCGAGATTAGCTTGGGCGTGATCGGAATCAGCTCGACCCGACTGCTTTCGCTGGCGCCCTGGCGCGTGATGTCGCCGGTGCTCAGGTATTGGCCGGGGGAAAACATGCAACCTTGCAAAGCGATACTTGCCAACAGCAAAAGAGAAAAACTACGAGTCATAATGGCACTACGCTATTCAAGGGCGAATCTAAAAATAAAGTCACCCGACTTGCGTCGGGCGACCCTGTACTGCACTAACAAATGTTCCTGTTAGTTGTGCGTGCCGGTGGTGCCGGTAGTACCGGTGGTGCCAGTGGTACCGCCGTTGGCACTTCCGCCGCTGTTGGACGCCGCGACTGCACTGGCAACCATTGCAGTACTGGCAGCAGGCGCTGTAGAAGCCGCCACACTGCCAGATACATTGGTCACCGCAGTTAGCGGTGCTTCAGCAGCGGACGCCCAGTTGTTCAACATCGTCAACAGGGCAATCGCCATCACTTTTTTCATATCGACTCCTTTCTAACATTCGACCTGTTAAAAACCGGTCTTTGTTAGCGGTGGTAGCGTTCAAGTCCGCGAAAAGCGCGAACAAGATCCGTCGTTCTTTCACAGTCTTACCCAACTGATAAAAGTCGAACGGCAGGTTTATATCTACGGACTTGCAAAAGGCATTTCCAGCGTATTTTCCCGACGATATCTAACAGCTGACCGAAACTAACATTCAGTATTAGAACGACATCATTCGAGATAACCGCGCGGATGATTCGATTGCCAGCGCCAGGTATCGGTGACCATGTCCTGCAGACTGCGCGTGGCTTTCCAGCCGAGTTCTTTTTGCGCTTTCGAGGCGTCGGCCCAGCTCTCGGCAATGTCACCGCTGCGACGCGGCATCACCCGATACGGCACCGGACGTCCACTGGCCTGTTCGAAGGCATGCAGCACTTGCATCACGCTGTAGCCGTCGCCGGTGCCAAGGTTCCAGGTATGAATGCCCGGACGGTCGGCAATCGATTGCAAGGCTTTGAGATGGCCATCGGCGAGGTCGACGACGTGGATGTAATCGCGCACTCCGGTGCCATCGATCGTCGGGTAATCGTCGCCGAAAATCGACAGTTCCTGCAGGCTGCCGACCGCGACCTGGCTGATGTATGGCAGCAGGTTATTGGGAATGCCGCTGGGGTCTTCGCCCATATGCCCGCTGTGATGCGCGCCGATCGGGTTGAAGTAACGCAGCAAGGCGATGCTCCAGCGCGGCTCGGCCTGGCTCAGGTCGCGCAGCACGTTCTCGACGATCAGCTTGGATTGACCGTAAGGATTGGTCGGAATGCCGGTGGGGAAATCCTCGCGGATCGGCATCTGCTCAGGCTCGCCATACACCGTGGCCGAAGAGCTGAACACCAGCCGGAACACCCCGGCCGCCGCCATCGCCTGACACAGCGTAATGCTGCCGCCAACGTTGTTCTCGTAGTAATCCAGCGGCTTGCGCACGCTCTCGCCGACGGCTTTGAGCCCGGCAAAATGCAGCACCGCGTCGATCGCATGCTCGCGGAAAATCCGGTCGAGCAACGCCCGGTCGCAGACATCGCCGCGAATCATCAGCGCGCTTTTGCCGCAGATACCTTCTATCGCGTGCAATGCCGCATCGCTGCTGTTGCAAAGATTATCCAGTACAACAACTTCATAACCTGCTTCAAGCAGCGCAAGTGTGGTGTGCGAGCCGATATAGCCGGCGCCACCCGTTACCAGAATCTTCATAGCGCGGTCCGTCATTGGATAAGTGACAAGTAGCCTGTCAAGTCCCTTTCATTGAATCTGTGGCGCACCACACAAATAAGGACGACAACAGTCTTAAACAAAATTAGTTCAACCACTGGCAATAAATATTTCTGCAGGTCAAACTGTATTGCCCGGTACTTATTAGCACCCCAAGTACACTCATCACTATCAACAGATACCGACTAAAAATAACTAATAACGCCTTAACCGACATCTCATAACATTGTCATGTTTTACCCCCTGCGCTAATTGCCATTAACAACCTGACTCAGGTATTAAAGTACTCGCTCAATAATCATTGAAACTTGTGCGCCTTGATAAGTGCGCGCATCCGTTGCCTGTG
This sequence comes from Pseudomonas sp. MIS38, assembly GCF_019891575.1. Taxonomy (NCBI): domain Bacteria; kingdom Pseudomonadati; phylum Pseudomonadota; class Gammaproteobacteria; order Pseudomonadales; family Pseudomonadaceae; genus Pseudomonas; species Pseudomonas sp. MIS38. The sequence goes on along the minus strand of NZ_JAFLXF010000028.1, from coordinate 76,705 downwards.
TTCCATGACTGTCCAGGATACTTTTATGATTCGTAAATGTTTGTTCCCCGCTGCCGGTTACGGCACGCGTTTCTTGCCGGCGACCAAAGCCATGCCCAAAGAAATGCTGCCGATCGTCAACAAGCCGTTGATCGAATACGCCGTTGAAGAAGCACGGGACGCCGGCCTGCAACACATGGCCATCGTCACCGGTCGGGGCAAGCGTGCGCTGGAAGACCACTTCGACATCAGCTACGAACTCGAACACCAGATCCGCGGCACCGAGAAAGAGAAGTTCCTCGCCGGCACCCGCGAGCTGATCGACACCTGCACCTTCTCCTACACCCGTCAGGTGGAAATGAAGGGCCTCGGTCACGCGATTCTCAGCGGCCGCCCGTTGATCGGCGATGAACCTTTCGCCGTGGTGCTGGCCGATGACCTGTGCCTGAACCTGGAAGGTGACGGCGTGCTGTCGCAGATGATCCAGCTGTACAAGAGATTCCGCTGCTCGATCGTCGCCATCCAGGAAGTCCCGGCCGACCAGACCCACAAGTACGGGGTGATCGCCGGCGAGCTGATCTCCGACGGCATCTACCGGGTCAATAACATGGTGGAAAAACCGGCGCCGCAGGACGCGCCGTCGAACCTGGCGATCATCGGCCGCTACATCCTCACCCCGGACATCTTCGACCTGATCGCCGACACCCAACCGGGCAAGGGCGGCGAGATCCAGATCACCGACGCGCTGATGAAACAGGCGCAGAACGGTTGCGTGCTGGCTTACAAGTTCAAGGGCCTGCGCTTTGACTGCGGCGACGCCGAGGGTTACCTGCAGGCAACCAACTTCTGCTACGACAACGTCTACCTCAAGGGCCGCTGAGACGGTCCCCGCCCACTTCTCTTTTCAGGAGGCAACCCATGAACATGGCACAGCATGCAGCAGAGATTGAACGGGAGGTGGGCAACCTCGGGGTGGTCAGCTGGCTGTCACACCATCAGCCGTTGCCCAGCGCCAACGAGTCATGGCTGGGCAGTATTTTGCTGGTGGAACGCATCGGCATGTTTCCCTCGTCCGGCGACATTCGCCGCACGCTGGCGGATCCCTATCCCCTGCTCGCCCATCTGAAACAACTGTATGCCGAGCAGGCGCTGGAAATGGACGATCGTGATGGCCTGAAGGTGATCTTCAGCGACTGGCGCTTCCGCGTACGCCTGTGCTGCAACGAGCCGGCGATCATCATCAATGTCGAGACGCGGTGTGCCACGCAACTGATGCCGCAGAAAACGGCTGAGCTCCTGAGCCAGATAGATAACTTCAAATAAAACACGCCCCTGTAGGAGCTGCGGCACGCTGCGATCTTTTGATTTCTTTTTCAAGATCAAAAGATCGCAGCCTTCGACAGCTCCTACAGGGGTTTCGTTGGGTCGCAACTGTCCGCGTTGATGCCACTGACGATCCAGCGATAGAAGTAATCGGCAATCACTTTCCCGCCCGTGGCCGGCTGCGGATGAATCTTGTCCGGGCCGATCATCGCCGCCGCATAGCGTTTGACGTCAGGGCCGAACGCGCATTGCAGATTGGCAAAACCCAGCTGCTGCTCGTGCGCCCACGGCTGCAAGACCTGTGCATACGCCGACATCGGATAGGTGCTGGAACGCGTGGTGTCCTGACGCATGATCAGGTTGATGCTCGCCGCCGGTTGGATCTCGCGGATCATCGCCACCAGGCCCTGAACGTTGTGCAGGTATTGTTCGGGTTTGACCCCGAAGCCCTGATCGTTGCCGCCGAGCATGATCAGGTAAACGTCGGCGGGGATCTTCGACACGGCGGCTTTCCACTGCACCTGCCATTGCGGGTTCTGGTGATAGAAATCCGCGGATGCCGCGCCCGAGGCCGCCAGTTTTGAAACCCGCACGCCGTGCTGATCGTTGCTCAGCCACAGGCCAAACAAGGTCGGTGCGCCCTTCACCACTTCCAGTTTGAATGACCAGTCTGGCGCTGAAGAGAGACCTGTAAGCGGTACTTCCTGAACGCCCAAACCCTTGAGCGTCAATGGCTGCCAGTCTTCCGAGGGTGTCCAACGGTAGCGCAGCTCACTGGCTTCGCCGTTGCCCAGATAGAGCAATTTCGCCTGGGTGACTTGGGTGTCGATGGCCGGTGTCGGGCTGGCATCGATTTGCAACCAGGCACCGGGCTTGCCGGTCACCGTGCGGCTGTCGGGGCTGGCTTGGCCGAGGCCGGACACTTGCCAGCCACCACCGAAGTATTTTTCGCCGCTGCGGGTGTATTTGAAATGCGTGCCGCCCAGCGCGGCGCCGTGGTTGAAACCGACGTAACCGGGGCCGGCAAAACCGACTTCGCCGGCCACGCGCTGTACCAGTTTGTTCAGGTAGAAATCCTGCCCGGCGCTGTAGCTGTCGCCGATCACCGAGACCGACAAGACCTTCCCGGCCTTGCCTTCGCGCCACTGCGCAAAGCGCTCGCGGGCATCGCCTACTTCCACCACCGACGCTGCGACGGGCTGAGCGTCATTTACTGCCAACATGCATTATTTCCTTCAGTCTGGAATGGCCCCTTCGCGAGCAAGCCCGCTCCCACATTGGATCTCGGCAACTCACACAATCCCTGTGGGAGCGGGCTTGCTCGCGAAGCTTTTCAGCTATTGGTCTGCACCACCGGGGTAACGCTCGCCAGCGGTTTTTTCTTCGCCGCACGTTCCCCGAGAAACAGCACCGAAGTGACATTGAAGCGGCTGAAAATCATCGACAGCACCACCGGCCCCAACAGACCAAACAGCAGTCCGCTGAGCACCAGAATGCTTTCGTCTTTCACCCCCAGCCGCCCCATGACAAACCGCGAAGTCGCCGCGAACAGCACATGGAACAGAAAGATCGCGTAAGAGTAGCCGCCCAGCCAGGTCAGCCACTTCGAGCGCATGTCACTCGACAGCAAAGCAATGCAGGACACACACCCCACGGTCAGACCGATCAGGCTGCGGCGGTCGACGATCAACTCACGATCAATCGCCGCCACGTACAGCAGCGTCAACGAAATCAACACAAACACCAGCGGCCCGATCACCTTGAACCGTTGCTTCAACGCCTCGACATTTTCCTGGCCGATCATCCCCGCCACAAAGAACGGCAGCAGGTAAATCGCGCCATTGATGCCGAACGCATCGAGCTTGAACGGCGGCAACAGAAACACCGCCGCAGCGAAGGCGAACAGCAGATACAAGCGCGTCATCGAGCGCAGCATCCCGCGCCATTCCAGCAGGCCGACGAACATGAAAATGATGAACACCGCCTGCAGGAACCAGAAGTGATTGACCGGCACCCAGAACGACAACAAGGCATCGATCACGCCGACATCCTTGTTCACCCCCGGCCCCACCGCCTGCAACACCGAGAACGGCACGCCGACGCAAAACAGCGGCACGATCAGCCGTCGTACCTTGCCGCTGAAGAATGCGGAAAAGTCATTGCCACGGATTTTGTAGATCGAATAGATGTAGCCGGAAATGAAGGTGAACAGCGGCATGCGCACGTACACCATCGAGTCGGCGATCACCCGGAACGGTGAGCCGAGATCGATCTTCAGGCCTCCGCCCAACGGGCCAATGACGTGATAGAGCACCAGCAGCAGGCACGCCAGGCCACGCAGGGTTTCGATCTCCAGCGATTTTTTCTTGCTCGACATACAGCACCTGCCTCAATTCAGAACTCGTGATTCAACCCGCACCGGTTTGTTCGCGCGCAACATCAGACCCAAGCCGACAAACAACACCGGCACCACCATGGAAAAGTGCCGGGCGAAGGAGCCGAAGTCCGGTTCGAACAACCCCTGCACCAGCAGGAACGCCAGCGGAATCGCGATCAGTTCCTTGGGTTTGGTTTCGATCGGCGCGCCTTTGTAATCGGTGGAGGTGATGACTTTGAACAGCAGCAGCGCAGTCATGATCATCAGCGCCACAAAGATCACCTGGCCCGGCCCGGACAACAGAATCAGCTCCACCGGGAACGACAGCCGAAAGAAGATGATCATCGAGTCCAGCGCCTGGGAAACGAAGTCACTGCCGCTGAGCCACGAGACGATCAACGATTTCGAACCCTCCTCCCCGGCCGTGCGCAACTCGTTGTTGCTGGCGCGAATCGACGACACCGGAAACCCCAACGCCAGCTGAATCGCCATGGCCACCGCCAGATAAAACAGGAACAGCATCAGGAAAAAGGTGAAGCGCGACACGTACTTTTTCATCACGCAGACGCCGACCCACGACAACGAAAACAGAATCCAGTAAGGCCGGATCAGCACGCCGTAGATCACCGCCGACAGAAAAAATCCGCCGCGGTATTTGCGCGTCAGCGAGCTGAACAAGATGCTCAGCACCGCCACCGAAACGATGATTTCCTTGGTCAGGTTTTCCAGAAAGAACGAACGCACAATTCCCCACAGGCACAGGGTGCCGAAGATCGCCAGCGGCATGCGCCGGAACACCACTACCGGAATCGCCGTGAGGAAGAAATTGCAGAACATCCCGTAGGCCCAGGCGTTGGTGAGATTGATCCCGGTGGGCCGCAGCAGGAACGCCGAACACTCGTAGGAGGAGCGATCCGGCGAGAACGGATTCCAGAAATTGCAGTTGTCGGCGCGGGCGTAGGACGACCACAAGGTCATGGCATCCGGGCCCGGAGCGCGCGGGATCAGCAGCGGCATCGCCACCGACAGAAACAGCCCGGTGAACAGAATCAGGAACGACAGCGAAGAATCGAGTTTGCGGCCGCGAAACTCGATGCACGGCAACTTCAACCCCATGCCAGCGCCCCTTTGGCACGGGTCGCCCGAGTCAATACGGCGATCACCCCGAGCTGCACGATAATCGCGAAGACATTGCCCCACGCCGCGCCATAAATCGAATAGTGTTTGATCAGCAGGTAACTGACCGGCACCGACACCAGCAGGCAAATGGCCGCGCTGGCGAATGACACCCGACTGTTTTTCGAAGCGATAAGACCGCCCCAGACGATGTCGCCGATGGCCCGCAGGGCAAAGGAAAAAATCAGTACACCGAGGATCGCGTTATCCGGACGCGGCACGCTGCTGGCGACGTAATCGAGCACCACGTTGAAGAACAGATAGATCAGCACCGCCACCGCCGCCGACACCAGCAGCGAGCGCATCACCCATTTGTTGACAAACAAATGGGTGACCGTGAACGCCTGCTGATCCGCCTGAAACCGCTTGGCCAGCACCGGAATCCCCACCACCGCCACCACCGCGTAGGACAGCGCCTGCAAAGTGTTCGCCGCAGACCACGCGTACACATATTTACCCAAGCTGGCGTAGGGCTCGAGATCGGCAATCAGGAAGCGCTCGACGGACTGACTCAAGGCGATCAACCCCGTGCCGAAATAAAACGGCAACCCGGCTTTCCACACGGTCGCGGTTGTCAGTGCTTCGCTGACCCGGCCCTTGTGCACGTTCACCACGATCAGGTAACCAGCGACGATCACCAACACGTTGGCGGCCACCCACAGCCACAGCACACTGGCAATGCCGGAGACCCAGTCGAGCATCATCCCGCCCACCGCCAGCAGCGCCCAGAGACCGGTCTTGATGAAGAACAGCAGCGCGCCCGCGGTGGCTTTCTGCGCAGAAAACACGAACGAGTTGATCTCGAACGACAGGTGTTCGGTGAGCAGCACCAGCGTCACGCAAAGGATCAGCGCGGTGCTCGCCTCGACCTGCTGAAACAGCGAGTAAATCCCCACCGTGACCAGCGACAGCAGCAGCCCCACCGCCAGGTACAGCAACAGGACTTTGTCGACCACCCGCCGCGAGCTGCCGCCAACGCTGATCAGCCGATTGATCTCGGAACTGAAACCAACGCTGTAGAACTTCGAAGCGATCAGCGACGCCGCGACCACCACGCCATAAAACCCCAGCGCTTCGTAGCCCAGGTAATGGGTGATGGCCAACACCAGCAGAAACTTCGCGCCCAAGGCTCCGCCGCGCAGCAGCAAGCGAAATATCATCGAACGACGCCTTTGATGATCTCGTCCATCATCACCGTCTTGGCTTCGATTTCGCGGCAGGTATCGGTCAGGCGCTTGCCGAAATTCGACAGCGCGTTCGGCGCGTAAACGGTGTCGATGATCTGGTCGACATTGATGTCGCCACCGTTGATCACCCAGTCTTCCACGCCCATGTCCTGATAGGCGCCAAAGCCTTTGCGCTCATAGCTGATGTGGTACGCCGGGACACCGGACAGCAGCGACTCGATGGCGCCGTGCAGACGCACCGAGATCACCAGGTCCGGCTGATATTTGGCAATCGTCGCCTTCAACGACAGCAGGTCCTCGGTGATGCCCAGTTCGCGATAGAACGCACCGTCATCGTTGCCGCGAACGGCGCTCTGCACCGCGCAGACCACTTTGCTTTTGTTCTTCAGGCGCTGCAGCAGCAACTTCAGGTTGGCGACGTAGGCGACCTTCTTGTCCTTGCTCCACTCCGGCGGCTTGCGCAGCACCACGCACACAGTGGCCGGCGACGCGGCACAGCGGGTGAACTTCGGCTGCTGAAGAATCTTGCTGGCCAACGACTGCACCGCCAGATCCGGCGCGCGGTAGACGTTTTCACAGGCATCGAACATTGCCGAGGAGCGGTTATCGCGCACGAACACCGCGTCAGCGCTGGCGTAGTGATCGACGATCTTGCGGCTCTCGCCATGGAACGGACCGATGCTTTGCGGCAGGTACACCGACGGCACTTTGCTGAGGATCGCCGTTTCCAGTTGCTTGGCGTGGCCGAGTTTCAGCTTGATGTGTTCGAAGGCGCTTTTGGAGCGCATGTAGCCGCCACCGACGCCGACGATCAGATCGGTCTTGCGCAACAGATCCGCCAGTCCGGCATACGACTGATTGAGGAACACCGCCTGCTTGACCCGCCCCAGGCCCTTGGCCGCCATCACCGGCGCATCGAAACGCGGGTGCGGCAGGTAGGCGAAAGACTGCGGGTCGGACGCCACGACATTGATCGCGGTGTCTTCGCCAAAGTTGCGCTGCACCAACGCGATGGCCAGATCGACGAGCAGGCCGTCACCGGAGTTGGACGCACTGTAGCCATGCAAAATCGTTACGTTCATAAGCTGAGTTCTACTTAATAAGTGGGAGCGCAATACACGTCGTAGGTCTGGCGGATCATCAGCGCGGCGCTGAAACGCTCGCGCACGATGTTCCGGCCTTCGCTGCCGAGGTCGAGCAACCGCGGCTTCTGGATTCGCGCCAGCACGTCGGCCAGCGCCTGATGATCACCGGTGGGAAAGACGTAGCCGGACACTTCATGGGTGACCAGTTCGGGCAGTGACGTGCAGTTGCTGGCGATCACCGGCAAGCCCATGGCCATGCCTTCCAGCGGCACCATGGCAAAACCTTCCCAGCGGCTCGGAACGATCAGCGCGTCGGCCTGTTGATACAGCGCCTGCACTTCGGCCGGCGTGACCCACGGCAGGTACTCGACCGCGTCCATCTCGGGGCACTCGACCGTGTCCTCGTTGACCGCACTGCCGACCACCGTCAGTTTCAGATCACTGCGCTGCACCTTGGCGAAGGCCTTGAGCAGCACGTCGAAACCTTTCTGGTAGTCGAGACGACCGACGAACAGCAGATGGATCGGCGCGGGGCTCTCGGCCTTCGGCGCTTCGTCTCGCTGGTGGATGCCGTTGTAGATCAGCTTCATGCGCGAGCGCTGAATGCCGAACCGCGCAGCCTTGTCCATCTCGTAGCGGCTGACGCAGATGATCACGTCGGTGACCCGCTGCAGGACCCGCTCGATCCATGCGTAGATCTTCTGCTTGGTCGGCGAGCTTTCCATCAGGAACGAAAAGGCGTGCGGGCAGTAGACGATTTTCGGCTTGCGCCACGGTCGCAGAAGCACACAGACCACGCGGCCGATCACCCCGGAAAAGGTGCTGTGCAAATGCACCACATCGGGTTTTTCCTTGAGCATCACCCGGGTCAGTTGCCAGGCAAAACGCAGCAGCGAACGCACATCACGCCCGCTGCGTTCGAACGTGCGAATCTGCTGTGCATCGATGCCGTGCAGCTCTTGTTTCTGGTCGAGCGGCACCAGATAGACCAGCTCGTAATTCGAATCCTGGCCTTCGGGCGACGCCGAGATGGTGCGGATAACGGTGGCGACCCCACCTTTTATCGTTTCAGCCACGTGCAGTATTTTCTTCACAACCCACCCACTTTCATGCCTGTTGGAACGCCCCTGATTTCAGGATTTGTCCGACGCGTATTCGTAGTTGTAATAGCCATAGCTGCCATTGCCGTAGTAGCTGGCAGCGCGCTTCTCGACGCCGTTGAACACCGCGCCCTTGAGCTCGATGCCGTTCTGCGCGAAGCGGCGAATGGTCGCTTCAATTTCCTTGGCCGGGTTTACCGCAAACCGCGTGACGATCAGGCTGATCCCGGCTTCACGCCCGACAATCGCCGCGTCGGTAACCGCGAGCAGTGGCGGCGTATCGATGATCACCACGTCGTAGCGCTGACTCAGTTCGGCGAGCAGGTCGCGGAAGTTGGCGTGCATCAACAACTCGGAAGGATTCGGCGGAACCTGACCACGGCTGATGAAGTGCAGGTTGTCGATTTCCACCGTGTTGATCGCCTGCTCGATGCTGCAGCGCTTGACCAGCAGATCCGACAGGCCATTGGCGATCGGCACATTCAGCGTCTTGTGCAGGTGGCCCTTGCGCATGTCGGCGTCGATCAGCAGCACGCGCTGACCGCTCTGCGCCATGACCGCCGCGAGGTTGGACGAGACGAAGGTCTTGCCGACCTGCGGGCTGGGGCCGGAGATCATGATGCGGTTGTTGGTCGAATCCAGCGCGGCGAAATGCAGGCAGGTGCGCAGGCTGCGGATCGACTCGATGGACAGGTCGGTCGGGTTGCGCAGGGCCAGCAGATAGGCCGGCGTCTCGGCGGTGATTTTGGCTCGGCCTTTTTTCGTGTCCTCGTCACGCTGCAAGGCGCTGTAGGGAATGGACGCGTACACCGGCAGCCCGAGCTGTTCGATGGCTTCCGGCCCTTCCAGACCTTTGCTCAACGATTTGCGCAACAGCACCAGGGCTACGCCGAGAAAGGCGCCGAGGAACGTTGCGATCAGCACGATCAGGGCTTTTTTCGGTTTGACCGGGCTGCTCAGGTCAACATCCGCCGGGTCGATCAAACGCACGTTGCCCACCGCACCGGCGCGAACGATGTCCAGCTCCTGGGATTTGTTCAGCAATTGCGTGTAGATTTGCGAAGCCACTTCCACATCGCGGGTCAGGTTGAGCAGCTCCTGCTGCGTGGCCGGCAGATCACCGACCTTGCCTTCCAGCGACTTCTGCTGCTGAGTCAACTCACCGATCTGCGACATCAGCGCGCGATACGCCGGATGCTGTTTGGTGAACTTGCGATCCATTTCCGCCTGCTGCATTTTCAGCTCGGAAATCCGCGTTTCCAGCGCCACGGACTGACCGAGCACCGACTGGGTTTCCAGGGAAATGTTCACGGTCTTGCCGTGGGTCTGATACGCGTTGAGCGCGTCGCTGGCCTTGGCCAGATCACGCTTGACCTGCGGCAACTGGCTTTGCAGGAACGCCAGGCTCTGCGCCGCTTCCGCCGAGGTGCGGCGCACGTTCTGGTCCACGTAGAGCGCGGCGATCTTGTTGAGGATCTTCACCGCCTCGGCCGCATCGGCGCTGGCCAGCGCCAGACGGATAATCCCCGACTCTTTACCTTGCTCGGAGATATCCAGCGCATCCTGGTAACCCTGAATGGTCACGATCCGTGGATTGCGCACCACTTCAAAGCAAGTACCCGGGTTGGCTTGCAGGCGCTCGATCAAACCTTCGACGCCGTCCTGGGCGAAGGCTTCGCCGGCGACGCCCTCGACCAGCAGGTTGTCGTTGTCATCGAGCAACTGAAAGTGCTGTTGTTCGCCAGCCACCAGGGTGAGCTTCTTGCCCAACAACTCTTTGGGCAGATTGAGCCGGGTAAACTCCAGACGCTCGCCGCCCCAGGCGTAGCTGTTGAAGCCAAAACGCGGCGGCGCCACGCTGAACTCGGTTTCGCCGCGATAACGCCGGGCGAGAAAACCGCCGACCACCGGGAAGGTGTTGGGGGTGACGTCGATGTCCAGGCGCAGGTCGTCGACAGTTTTGCCGATCACCGCGCGGGACTTGATGATGCCGATTTCGGTCACCGACGGCGATTGCCCGCCGAGCATGCTGCTGAGGTCGGAAAAACCGAGCATGTCGTTCTTTTTCGGTTCGACCTGAACCAGTGCGTTCGCCAGGTACACCGGCGTCGCCAATACCGCGTAGGCAACACCAGCGGCCATGAATGCACCGGTGAATGCACCGATCAACCATTTCTGGTCGATCAAACTGCCGAATATGCCGAGAAGATCAATACTGTCTTGATCGTTATCACGGTTGGCGATTACTGACGGTAACTGCATAAGTCTTTCTTACCATTCACTGATCTGAAGAATATTCATCAATGTCCGAGGCGCTGCGCCCACGAGCTAACAGCATCTTCAATCAATGCATGGGCATGTATAAAAGCGGCCTTACCTTGACGATACGGATCCTGTATTTCTCGTTCGCTCTGCCACTTGCCAAGAAGAAATACTTTGCCTCGGGCGTGCGAGGCAATCTTCAGCACCTGATTCACATGTTGTTTTTCCATCACCAGAATCAGGTCTGATTCATTGACGATATCGGCGGTCAATTGCCGGGCCTGGAAACCCTCGGCGCTGTGCCCGTGGTCTTCCAGCACCTGGCGCGCCGAGGCTTCCATGCCTTCGCCGACCCGCGCAGAGAGACCTGCGGACGTCACCGAAATGGTTGAGGGGGTCAGCGCGCTACGCAGCAGAAGTTCTGCTGTCGGACTTCGGCAAATATTGCCAACGCACACGACGAGGATCTTTTTGAACAAGGTTTACATTCCTGTGTAATATCATTCTGCCAACATCTAGAGCGGATCTTAATGAACCCACTAGATCATTCTGCACTCAGAAATAGATTCGCCCTGTTAGTACCAGCGTATTAAGTACCACAGGGTCAAAAGCCGCCAAAACACAATTAACGGACTAAAAATAACTGTGATTTTCAGGTCTGGTTTTCCTGACAAAAAATAACATTGGCGCACTTAGTGCCATTGTTAGTTTCGAAACAGTTATCTCGAGATACCTTTTCGCCGTTGTCACTTCTCACCCGGAGAACCGACATGAAATCAGCCCATCTCAACCCCCTGAGCGCCCTGACCCTGTTACTGCTGGCGGCAACCGGCCAGAGCCAGGCCAATGAACTGTTCCCGGCATTGCCCGCCAATAAAACCATCGGGGTTCAGGTCAAAGTCCAGACCTTTTCCGCTGCCGACGCCGAGCGCGTCAAAGCCACCGGCTTCAGTTTCGTGCGTTTTGGCGTATGGACTGACAGCCTGCCCAGCGCGGCCTACCAGAAGCAGATCAGCGATGCCTTCGCCGTGGCCCGCGCTGCTGGTCTTCCGGTGCTGATGACCCTGCGCGCGACCAAGCCGTTACCGGCCAATGATCTGGCGAACGCGGGGGTCGCGTATGCCAACACGCTGACCAGCCTGGCAGCGACCTATGGCTCACAACTGGTGGCGATCGAGCTATGGAATGAGCCGGACCTCGGCACTTACTGGCCGACCGGCAATTTCGACACGACGTTCGTGCCGTTCATGAGCGCAGCGTGCAAGACCCTGCAAGACAAACCCCAGACTGTCCCGGTGATCGGTTTTGGCTTCGCCCGGCCGCCGACTGCCGGCTCGGCGTCCACCGTGGCACTCAACCGAATCGTCAGCGAATACCCCAAATGCCTCAACGCGGTCTCCTACCATCCCTACGGCATGAGCGGCACGCAGATCAGCAACGCCCAGGCGTTTATCCAGCAGAACTTCCATCTGCCGGGGGTGATCAGCGAATGGGGCATCTCGGCGCTTCCCTCCAACGGCGGAACTGAAGGCCAAGCCAGTAAAATCAGTGCATTCGTGGCCGATATCAAAACCCGCAACATTGCCCTGACCTCGATTTACGAGTGGAAAAACAGCGACACCGGCAGCAATGACCGCGAGAAGAATTTCGGTCTGTTGACGTCCGATGGCCAGCCGAAACCGGCCGAAACTGCGGTCAAAACCCAGCTGAGCCAGCAATAACCTCCATCAATGTGCTCAAGGGGCGCTGGCCGTCAGTTGCTTTGAACCTGCGGCCGATTTTGGCATCGTATTCATCGATACCGCGCCCCACCGTTCAAACAGCCGTTCTCAGGTTGTTGCCCCCGGGGAACCCGTTGCGCCTTGATGCCCTTGAGTGGCTGTCAACGCTCGGGTAATGTCGTCAAACCCACAGGACAGAGCACACCCATGACTTCCAAGCTGGAACAACTCAAACAGATGACCACCGTAGTTGCCGACACCGGCGACTTCGAAGCGATCGCCCGGGTCAAGCCGGTCGACGCCACCACCAACCCTTCCCTGCTGCTCAAGGCAGCCGCCATCCCCGCCTACGCCGAGCTGCTGAACGCCTGCGTCAGCGACTGCAAGGGCGACGTGGGCCTGGCCAGCGACCGTTTCGGCGTCGCCGTCGGCCAGGAAATCCTCAAAGTGATTCCGGGCCGCATTTCTACCGAAGTGGATGCGCGCCTGTCGTTCGACCAGGACGCCGTGCTCAAGCGTGCGCATCGCCTGATCGAGCTGTACGACAAGGCCGGCATCGGCCGCGACCGCGTGCTGATCAAGATCGCTTCGACCTGGGAAGGCATCCGCGCTGCGGAGATCCTCGAGAAGGAAGGCATCCAGACCAACCTGACCCTGCTGTTCTCCTTCGCTCAGGCTGCCGCTTGCGCTGACGCCGGGGTGTTCCTGATCTCGCCGTTCGTGGGCCGCATCTACGACTGGTACAAGAAGGCTAACGGCAACGACTACACCGGCGCCGATGATCCGGGCGTGCAGTCGGTCACCCGCATCTACAACTACTACAAGGCCAATGACTACAAGACTGTGGTCATGGGTGCCAGCTTCCGCAACCTGAGCCAGATCGAGCAACTGGCCGGCTGCGATCGCCTGACCATCAGCCCGGACCTGATCGACAAGCTCGCGGCAGACACTGGCAAACTGGAGCGCAAACTCGCCCCGGGCCACGCCGGCGAAGCGCGCCTGAGCCTCAACGAAGCGCAATTCCGCTGGCTGTCCAACGAAGACGCGATGGCTACCGAGAAACTGGCTGAGGGCATCCGTCAGTTTGCCCGTGACCAGGAGAAGCTTGAGGCGCTGCTGCAGGCCAAGCTGTGATCTGAGTCGCTGAAATGCAAAAAGGGCGAACCCGGTTGGGTTCGCCCTTTTTTGTGCCTGCTGGATTATTAGTGTTTTGGCGAGAGCTATCGCGAGCAGGCTCACTCCTACAGTGGATCTGTGGATTACTCAAGATTATGCGTCGAATGAGAAACCCTGTAGGAGTGAGCCTGCTCGCGATAGGGCCAGCAGGCCCTACCCACATTTCAGGCCATCAATGCCGTTCGAGGGCATTCACCAGATCATGGAAGGCTTCACGATTGGAGTCGTTCAGGCCCATGAGGATCTTGTGCGCTTCGAGCACCTTGATCCGCACCACTTCTTCGGACTGGTCCTGATCCGGCAGGTCATCCAGGCACTCGGGGCACGGCACCGGGTGGTTGACGATGTTGAACACCTGCTCGAAGCCCATCGACTGCAGCAGCCGGGTGATGTCTTCGTGGGTGGTGACGACGGTCGGCAGCAGGCCGACCTTTTGCCGCGACAGGATCGACAGTTTGGCCAGCAGGCCGAGGGTGGTGCTGTCGATGCTGCGGGTTTCGGTCAAATCGATCACGATCGCGTTGAAATTCAACGCGGTGAAGATTTTCTCAATAGTCGCATCCAACGCCGAACACAGGGTCAGGCGAACTTCACCGACGAACTTCAGGACGAAGGTGCCGTCCTGCTCGGCGAACTGGATTCTACCGGTACTCATTGAAGGTTCCTGCTCAACACCAACAGGGCGATATCATCCGGCATCTCCCCTAGCGTGGCCAATCCAAACACTTGCCGCAGACCATCCAGGCTGCCGCCCGCCGACTTCACCCGTTGGGGCAAAGCGGCTTCTTTTTCCTTGAGCGTCGGTTCTGGCAACAGATCCAGAATGCCGTCGGACATCAGCGTCAGGCTGAACGTCGGAGGCAGCTCAAGCACGTGATCTTCGTAGGTGGCCTCATTGAACAGGCCCACCGGCAAACCGCGGCCTTCGAGGTAACGAACACTGTCAGGCGTGTACAACACAGGCAACGGCAGATGGCCGCCGATGCTATAGGTCAACAAACCGGTCTCCTCGTCGATGACTCCACCGACCATTGTGACGTGTTTGCCCAGCTTACAACTGATCAGCCCCCGGTTGATATGACCAAGGACTTCCGAAGGCTTGAATTCCGGCAACGTGCCGTTGCGCTTGGACTCGAACAGCAGGCGCGTGGTCATGAACTTCAGCAGCACCGTGACGAACGCTGACGAGGCGCCATGGCCCGATACGTCGGCCAGGTAGAACGCCACCCGACGCTCGTCGACACGGAAGTAGTCGACAAAATCACCCGACAGGTACAGCGACGGGATGATCTGGTGGGCAAACTGGAACTCGTCGATGCGCCACGGGCTTTCCGGCAGCATGTTCATCTGCACCTGACGACCGGCGTTCTGGTCTTCCTGGAGCAGGTTCAGGCTGGCTTCGAGCTCGCGGTTGGCCTTCTCCAGCTTCTCGCGGTAGCGCTGGTTCTCCAGCAGCAGGCGCGCACGATCCAGCGCGCGACGCACCGAATGCTCGAGCACGGCCAGGTCTTCGAGAGGCTTGATCAGGTAGTCCGCCGCACCCAGGCGCAGCGCCTCGACCGCGTCGTTCATCACGCCGGCACCCGAAACGACGATCATCGGCGTTTGCGGTGAGCGCTCGGTGACCTGACGGATAAGTTCGAGACCACCCATCTGCGGCATGCGCAGATCGCAGATGACCAAGTCGGGCTTGTCTTGCTCGAATACCTGAAGACCCTGTTGGCCGTTGCTGGCCTGCAGGACGCTGAAACCACTGTCTTCCAAATAGGCCGCGAGGCTCGCGCGCACTACTTCGTCATCATCGATTATCAGCAGCGTGGCACTGGTTTTTGGCATGTGGGCAAACGGCGCCAGAATTAGGTTGGCGTAGCAGGCGGGGCATCGGCCCGGCTCAGACTACTGGATTCGCTTTCTAGCCTCTCTGCTGCACCGCTTTCGAGCATTGAGCCGGAACGCGATTGCACCAGAGGTGCCCTTCTAAGGCGCAGACGGTACTCCCATCCGCGGGGCGTTTCAAGCATGCGCCGATGGTCGCTTGACGACTTTACTTGTCAAATCACCGAGAGTTATAAGAACAGCTCAAACCGTAACCCAATGGAAGGTCGAAGCCATGAGTCAAACCGGTCGGGACTACAGCGAAAAGCGCGATTTCATACGCATGCGGGTCGATGCCGATGTGGTGTTGATTCATGAAGGTGATGAGATCGCCGGCGTGTGCATCGACCTCTCCAGCAGCGGCATGCAGGTCGAAGCACCGCGCCAGTTCGCGGTCGGTGACCGTTTGAGCGTGCGCATCGATTCCGATCATGCGGCGCTGAGCGGGCTGGAAGCGGAGACCGAAGTGGTCTGGGTCAAGGCTCAGGACGGCGATGGACAGAAGCTCGGCCTGACCATTCTGCAGATGAAATAAGCGCACACAAAAAAGGCGGCCTCGCGGGCCGCCTTCCTGTCATCGGTCGAAATCAGAAATCGTCTTCGACCTGACCATCCTTGACCTTGAACTCGCGGTTCTGCAGGTAGGCGTTGCGGATGAAGGTGTATTTGTCGCCGCTGATCAGCTTCTCGCTCGACAGCAGGCTGGCGCGGGTGTCGACGATGTTCAGGCCGAACACCGAGTTACGGACAGGCACGTCGTTGATGTAGCGGTACGGACCGGTGTAGCTGTCGACGTACTTGGACGGTGCATCACGCAGGGTGCTCGGGCCGAGCAACGGCAGCATCACGTAAGGGCCGCTGCTGACGCCCCAGTAACCGAGGGTCTGACCGAAGTCTTCGTCACTGCGATTCAGGCCCATTTTGGTACCGACATCGAAGAAGCCCAGCAGGCCGAAGGTGGTGTTGAAGATGATACGCGCGGTATCGACACCGGCTGCTGCCGGCTTGGCCTGCAGAATGTTGTTCGCCAGGTTGGTGACGTCACCGACGTTGCGGAACATGTTGTGGATGCCGTCTTCGAGGAACTGCGGCGTCACGAACTCATAACCCTGCGCCAGCGGCTTGAGCGCGTAGGTGTCGACGAAGTCGTTGAACTGGAAGATCGGGCGGTTGACGCTTTCCCAAGGGTCTTCTTCCGTTGCAGCGTTGGCGGCGAACGGAACCAGCAGGACGCTGGCACATACACATAGCTGAGCGAGAGGATTGCTCCAGCGCATAGAAAAACTCCTTGGATTTTTACTGGCGCGGGCACCCGGGCCCAGGCGTTAAGAGCGCTAGTATAAGCGCAAAAGCCGTTTTGGGCAGTCCACCCGTGAAGAGTAATGCAGGACGTTTCCAGGGAGCGCCTTCACACACCTGTCATCCAACTGTCACCGGCGTCGCCTAGCCTCATGCCTATTTCAGGGACGTTGCCATGACCCACGCTGAAGTCTTGCCTGTCGCCGCGCCCGGCCTGACCGCCGTGCTGTTCGGACTCAGTGGCTGTCTGGTGGATTTCGGCGCCCGTGCCCATCAACACGCCAGCGTACTGCCCGAGCACGCCGACGCCACACCCGGCGCACTCGACAGCCTGCTCAGCCTGCAGCGCCAGCAGATTCCCTGTGCGTGGATCGACGAGCTGCCCCCTGCCCTCGCGCAACCCCTGGCGGCCTCTCTGCCGGCGTGGATCAAACCGACGCAATATTCAGCAACAATCAATCCATGGCCCGCACCGAACGCCTGCTGGCAGGCGCTGATGGGTTTGAACGTCAGCTGCCTGGATGGCTGCGTGCTGGTGAGCGGCGAGCCCCGGTTGCTGCAAGCGGGCCTCAACGCCGGGCTGTGGACCATCGGCCTGGCGTCCTGCGGCTCACTGTGCGGCCTGTCGCCGAGCGAGTGGCAAGCGCTGAGCCAGAACGAACGCGACCAACGACGCGGTAAGGCAACCCTGCAGTTGTTCGGGCTGGGCGTGCATTCGGTGATCGATCATCTGGGCGAACTCGACACCTGCCTGGCCGACATCAACCTGCGCCGCCTCAAGGGCGAAAAGCCCTGACCGGGATCATGCAGGTTGCAGCAGAGTGGATTAATCTAAAGGTCAGCCATAGACCTTTGGCGCGCGGCTGCGGTCAATGCCAGTGCCTCTTGATAAAAGGAACCCCACCATGCCCGCCCAAGAACTGCAAAAACAACTCGACACCCTGCGCGAGCAACTGGAGCAGAATCCTCCGCTGTCCGAAGCCGAACGTGAAGATCTGCATGCGCTGATGGCGCAGATCGAATCGGAAATCAAACTGGAGAGCGCCACTCAGGATGCCAGCATCGCCGATGGCGTGAACCTGGCGGTGGACCGCTTTGAACTCGAACACCCGGCCATTGCCGGCACCCTGCGCAATATCGTCAATGCGTTGGGTAGCATGGGGATCTGATTTCCCTCCCCTGAAATGCAAAAAGCCCTGCCAGCGCTGGCAGGGCTTTTTCATTTCCACAATTTGAAACACATTCCAATGTGGGAGCGGGCTTGCTCGCGAAAGCGGTCTGTCAGCCAATGCATCATCAACTGACAGACCGCTTTCGCGAGCAAGCCCGCTCCCACAATTCAGATGTTTATTGACGGACCAGGCGGTGGTTCGGCAGTTGTACCGCTTCAGTGCTGCGATACGGGTTGATATCCAGCCCGCCCCGGCGCACATACCGTGCAAACACCGTGAGTTTCTCCGGCTTCAGCAAACGCTGCAGGTCGAGGAAAATCCGCTCCACACACTGCTCGTGGAAGTCCGAGTGCTGGCGGAAACTGACGATGTATTCCAGCAGACTCGCGTGATCCAGCGCCGCGCCACGATATTCCACCACCACGC
Source organism: Pseudomonas sp. MIS38 (assembly GCF_019891575.1). Taxonomy (NCBI): domain Bacteria; kingdom Pseudomonadati; phylum Pseudomonadota; class Gammaproteobacteria; order Pseudomonadales; family Pseudomonadaceae; genus Pseudomonas; species Pseudomonas sp. MIS38. Next base: position 58,547 of record NZ_JAFLXF010000028.1, on the reverse strand, counting down.
TGCCCCAGTCCGGCTGACTGGTCACCGGGCAGTTGGATTTGAGCAGATGGCTATGCACGCTCTCTTCGACAATCTTCGAATCATCGCAACGCAGCAGTTCCGGACGCGGATGCTCATAGTTGCTGACGCTGATGTCCAGATCGTCGATGCACACGCCCGGCAACGCCACGACGCCTTCGGCTTCGACGTCCTTCAGGCTGCGTACCCGTACGCCGACCGGTTTGCCGGCAGCGGCCGACAGGTCCTTGACCAGCGTCGCCTCCAGGCTGGCGATATCGGCAAACGGTGTCTGATTCAGCGAGTTCAGGTACAACTTGAACGACTTCGATTCGATAATGTTCGGCGAATCCGCCGGAATGCTGAATTCACCGATCGCCACCACCGGCTTGCCCGATGGCAACAACCACGACAGTTCGAAGCAATTCCAGAAATCCACGCCTTTATACGGCAGGGTTTCGGCGGTCAGGCCCAGCTCGGCCCATTTCGCGGTGCGCGGAATCGGGAACAGCAGGGACGGCGTGTACGTGGCGATGTATTCGCTGGATTTGCCCAGCGGCGAATGTTCGGCTGCGGGATGCATGGCGGAAACCTGACTGAAGAATCAGCGGATTCTATCAGCCTTTGCGCCCGCCTTTGAGTGCTTACTGACTGACAGTCAGTTTGCCGACCATGCCCGCCTGGTAGTGACCGGGAATATTGCAGGCAAATTCCAGGCTGGTGGCCTTGCTGAAGGTCCACGTCAGCTCGGCGGTCTTGCCCGGCTCGACCAGCACGCTGTTGGGGTCGTCGTGCTTCATGCCGTGGTCCATGCTGCCGTGATCCATGTCCGCCATGTCGTGGGACATTTCTTTCATGCCGGTAGGCGTGAGCATGCCGCTTTGCTGCATCTGCAACATTTCCTGCTGGTGTTGGGCATGCATCGCCGCGTCACCGAGGTTGAATTCGTGCAGCAACTGGCCTTTATTCACCAGCACAAAGCGAACCGTCTCACCGGCCTTGACCTGAATCGCCTTGGGATCGAACGACATGTCGTTCAGTACAACTTCAATGCTGCGAGTAGCCTTGGCTGCTGGTGCCGGTTGGCCAAAATCATAAGTGTGCGCGGGAGCGGCCCAGACAGGTGAACTCAGCGCTAGCAAGCAGGCGGCGACGGCCAGAGGGTTGCGCAAAAACATAGTCATACTCCAACAAGATAAGGTTCAGCCTGTGGGAAACTCTAGCCCGCCTGCGCTGGCAGCTACCTGACAGGCAGATTACAACTTTGTCAGGTTGGCGTGTGTCGGCTGCTCCCACGGTATAACGCTTTTGTTCCTACAACCCGAGTCGCCCATGAAACTGCTGATCGTCGAAGACCAACCGAAAACCGGCCACTACCTGCGCCAGGGCCTGACCGAGGCCGGCTTCAACACAGAACTGGTGGCCGACGGCGTCAGCGGTCAGCAACTGGCGTTGAACGGGGATTATGCGCTGTTGATTCTCGACGTGATGCTGCCCGGGCGCAGTGGCTGGCAGATTCTGCAGGCGGTGCGCAACGCCGGCCTCGACACGCCGGTACTGTTTCTCACCGCCAAGGACGCCGTGGAAGACCGGGTGCACGGCCTCGAACTCGGCGCCGACGATTATCTGGTCAAACCCTTCGCCTTCTCCGAACTGCTGGCCCGGGTGCGCAGCCTGCTGCGCCGGGGCAGCGCCCTGCCCCAGGAAACCAGTCTGCAACTGGCCGACCTGCGTCTGGACCTGATTCGCCGTCGGGTCGAACGCAGTGGTCAGCGCATCGACCTGACCGCCAAGGAATTCGCCCTGCTGGAAATGCTCCTGCGCCGCCAGGGTGAAGTGTTGCCGAAATCGCTGATTGCCTCGCAAGTCTGGGACATGAACTTCGACAGCGACACCAACGTGATCGAAGTGGCGATCCGGCGCCTGCGCCTGAAGATCGACGATGACTTTCCCAACAAACTGATCCACACCGTGCGCGGCATGGGTTACGTGCTTGAAGAGCGTCCGGCCTGATGCGTCGCCTGTCGCTGACTTCTCGTCTGGCGCTGCTCTTTGCCGCCTGCACCGCCGTGGTCTCGCTATTCGCCGGAGTGCTGTTCAGCCGCGCCAGCGAGGCGCACTTCATTGAGCTCGATCAGCAATTGCTGGACGGCAAGCTGATCGGTTTGCGCCGAGCCTTGCAGGATGTGCAACCGGCTCAGCGTGAGGCGCGGCTGGCGGATGAGCTGAGCCGTCAGGCCGATCTGGCGCTGCGTATTACCGGCAGTGACGGCCAGCGCTGGTACGACAGCTCGATCAATTTACCGCAGGACTTGCCGCAACAGCCGGGCCTGTCGACCATCAGCCATGACGGCGCCGACTACCGCGTGCTCAACGCCCCGCTCTACCCTGACAAAACCGACTCGCCACAGCTCACTCTGCTGCTGGACATCACCCATCACCAGCACTTCCTGCAACGCATGCAGCATCTGATCTGGCTGACCGTCGGCTTGTCGGCCCTGGCCACTGCGCTGCTCGGCGCGTGGGCCGCGCGCAGCGGTTTGCGTCCGTTGCGCCGTATGAGCGCAGTCGCCCGTGGGATTTCTGCACATTCGCTCAACGCCCGACTGCCGGAAGCGCAAATGCCGCCGGAGCTTGCGGAAATGGCCCACAGCTTCAACGCCATGCTCGGACGCCTCGATGACTCGTTTCAACGGCTGTCGGCGTTCTCTGCCGACATCGCCCATGAACTGCGCACACCGCTGTCGAACCTGCTGACCCACACCCAGGTCACCCTCACCCGCCCGCGACCGATCGAGGATTACCGCGAAGCCCTGCACAGCAATCTCGAAGAACTGCAATGGATGGCGCAACTGGTCAACGACATGCTTTATCTGGCCAAGGCTGACCACGGTTTGCTGATGCCCAAGCGTGAGGCACTGGAACTGGCAGATGAGAGCGATATGCTGCTGGAGTTTTTTGCGCCACTGGCCGAGGACGCCGGGGTGACGCTGAGCCGCGAAGGTCATGCGCGCATGGAAGGTGATCGCAATATGTTGCGCCGGGCCTTGTCGAATCTGCTGGATAACGCGCTGCGCTTCACCCCGGCGTCAGGCAGCGTGCGCCTGTCCATCGTCGATCAACCGCACATAGCGCAGGTGTCGGTGGAGAACAGTGGCGAAGGCATTCCAGCAGAGTTGTTGCCACGGCTGTTTGACCGGTTTTATCGAGCAGATCCGGCGCGGCAGGAAGGCAGCAGTGAACATGCGGGGCTGGGGCTGGCGATTACCCAATCGATCGTCCGCGCCCATGGTGGGCAGATTCATTGCGAATCGGCTGCGGGGTGGACGCGGTTTGTGATTGAGTTGCCCAAGAAGGATTGAGGCCGACAGTTCCGGCCCCTTCGCGAGCAAGCTCGCTCCCACATTGGATTCGTGAACGACACAGATCCAGTGTGGGAGCGGGCTTGCTCGCGAAGGCGATATTGAAGCTTACGAATATCTCAGCGCGTGAGCAGGCTCAATCTTCGCCGCCCGCAACGCCGGATACACCGTCGCCAGGAAGCTCAGAATAAAGCCCGCCGAGCAGATCAACAGCACATCCCCGCCCTGCAATTCCGAAGGCAGGTTGCTGACGAAGTACACGTCGGAACTGAAGATGTGCTGCCCGGTAACGCGCTCGACCCAGCCAACCATTTCGCTGACGTTCAGCGCCGCGATCACGCCGAGCACGCCACCAATCAATGTGCCGACAATGCCGATCACCGTGCCCTGCACCATGAAGATCGCCATGATCTGCCGTGGCGTGGCGCCGATGGTGCGCAGGATCGCGATGTCTGCGCCTTTGTCGTTCACCACCATGATCAGCGTGGCGATGATGTTGAACGCCGCCACCGCGACGATCATCAGCAACAGCAGGCCGATCATGGTTTTTTCCATTTTCATCGCGCTGAACAGGCTGCCCTGGGTGTGAGTCCAGTCGTCAGCCTTGAACTCATCGCCCAGGCCTGCGGCGATGTCCGAGGAGACTTTCGGCGCGGCGTACAGATCCTTCACCGCAAGGCGCACACTCTGCACCTGATTCGGCTGCCAGTGCTGCATGGTCGCGGCATCGGCCACGTGGATCAGGCCCATCGAACCGTCCAGTTCGGCGCCGACCTTGAACACACCGACCACGTTCAGGCGCTGCATGCGCGGGGTAATGCCCCCCGGTGCGGTGCTGACTTCCGGCACGATCAGAGTGATCTTGTCGCCGACGTTGAGGCGGAAGCGCCGCGCGGTGATTTCACCGATCACTACACCGAACTCGCCCGGCTTCAGGTCATCGAGACGTCCCTGCACAATGTGCTGGGCCACAATCGACACCTTGCCTTCCTGGGCCGGGTCGACGCCGCTGATCTGGATCGGCTGCATCAAACCCTTGTAAGACAGCATGCCTTCCATCTCGGTGAACGGCACGGCGGCGGTCACTTCCGGATTTTTCAGCGCGGCGGCGGCGACCGGCTGCCAGTCATCGATCGGCTTGACGCCAACGATGGTCGCGTGCGGCACCATGCCAAGGATGCGCGAGCTCATTTCGCGCTGGAAGCCGTTCATCACCGACAGCACCACGATCATCGCCAGCACGCCGAGGGCGAGCCCGATCATCGAAGTCATCGAGATGAACGAAACAAAGCGATTGCGGCGCTTGGCGCGGGTATAGCGCGTGCCAATAAAGATCGATAACGGTCTGAACATTCGCTGGGGCACCGTATAAAAATAAAAGACCCGATGCCTTACACAGGCACCGGGTTTCGGTCGGTCAAATGGCGGTCAGGCAACCTTCTTGCAACTGCAGGACGCGGTCCATCTGGCGGGCCAGGTTCATGTCGTGAGTCACCACCAGGAACGCGGTGCGCATTGAAGTGCTGAGTTCCAGCATCAAGTCCTGGATGCCTTCAGCGGTGTGCGAATCAAGGTTGCCGGTTGGCTCATCGAGCATTACCAGGCCTGGATTGTTCACCAGCGCACGGGCGATGGCCACACGCTGGCGCTCGCCACCGGACAGCTCGGCCGGTTTGTGCTCCAGACGATGGCCCAGCCCCACCCGCTCCAGCAACGCGGTAGCGCGCTGACGTGCTTGCGGGATCGCGGTCTTGCCGATCAGCAGCGGCATGCAGACGTTTTCCAGCGCGGTGAATTCCGGCAGCAAGTGGTGGAACTGGTACACGAACCCCAAGGCACGGTTACGCAGCAGGCCACGCTTCTTCTCGCTCAGCGCCGACAGTTCTTCGCCGTCGAGCCAGACGCTGCCTTCAGTCGGCGTGTCGAGACCGCCCAGCAGGTTGAGCAAGGTACTTTTGCCGGAACCGGACTTGCCGACGATCGCCACACGCTCGCCCGGGTGCAACTCCAGTTGCAGACCGGCCAACACTTGCACCGACTCCGGGCCTTCCTCGTAGGATTTGCCCAGGTTGCGGCAGCTCAAAATTGCTTTATCACTCATGCCCGACTCACTCATAACGTAGCGCCTCCGCCGGCTGGGTGCGCGCGGCACGCCAGGCGGGATACAGGGTGGCGAGGAAACTCAGGACCAACGCAGCAGCGCAGACCATGACCACGTCCTGGCTCTGCACCTGCGACGGCAGGTAATCAATGAAATACACATCGGCGTTGAGGAACTTGTGGCCGATTAGCCCTTCGAGGGCGGAAATCGCCGCACTGACGTTGAGCGCAGCGAGAATACCGAGCACCGCACCAATCGCCGTACCGACCACGCCGATCACGGTGCCCTGCACCATGAACGTGCGCATGATCGTCCCCGGCGTGGCGCCGAGGGTACGCAGAATGGCGATGTCGCTCTTCTTGTCATTTACCACCATCACCAGCGTGGAAATGATGTTGAACGCAGCCACCGCGACGATCAGCAGCAATAGCAGACCGATCATGGCTTTTTCCATGCGGATCGCCTGATACAGGTTGCCGTGGGTGCGGGTCCAGTCGCGGGCGTAGTAATGGTCTTCGCCCAGTTGCTGGGCGATGGTCCAGGCCACGCGCGGCGCCTGGAACAGATCATCGAACTTCAACCGGATGCCCTGCACCTGATCAGGCTTCCAGCGGTGCATTTTCGCCAGATCCTGCAGGTTGGTGACGCCCAGGTAGCCGTCCAGCTCACCGGCGCCGACATGGAAAATGCCAACCACGGTAAAGCGCTTCATGCGCGGGAACATCCCGGCCGGGGTCACGCTGACCTCCGGCGCGACGAAGGTGACTTTGTCACCGAGGCCCACGCCGAGCTTGGTCGCGGCCTTGTCGCCGATGACGATGCCGAAGCTGCCCGGTGTCAAATCGTCGAGTTTGCCCTGCTTCATGAAGTTGTCGATGATCGACACATTGCGCTCGAGCGCGGGGTCGATGGCGTTGAGCAACACCTTGGACACCTGGCCGTTGTTGGTCAGCAAACCCTGCATCTGGGTGAACGGCGCAACCGCCGTCACCTCAGGGTTGCGTTTGACCTTGGCGGCCAGGCTCTGCCAATCGTTGATCGGCTCGCCGGTTTCAAGAGTCGCGTGGGGCACCATGCCCAGCACGCGGGTGCGCATCTCATGATCGAAGCCGTTCATCACCGATAGCACCACGATCATCACGACCACGCCAAGGGCGAGCCCGATCATCGAAGTCAGGGAAATGAATGACACAAAATGATTGCGACGCTTTGCACGGGTATAACGCGTGCCGATAAATACGAAGAGAGGTCTGAACATGTCGGGGCTTGTTCGGAGGGAAAAGGAACGTCCTTGTGGCGGGGGTCGATAACCAGCTTTACACTCAGACCACCGCCGCTACCATGGGTTCGCCATGTCGACATTAGATGAAGAAGATCGCCGCGAATACTACCGTATCGAGGACATGATCGCACTGGAAATTCGGCCCCTGTCCGCTCCCGAAGCGGCAGGCCAGGAAGTGTTGCAGGATGCTTCCCCGCTGTTCAACCTGCTCAGCGAACTGCACCTGAGCGAATTCGAGTCGCAGCACCTGTTACGCCAGATCAGCGAGCGCGACCGGGCGATCGCTGCGTTCCTCAAATCCCAGAACAAACGCATCGACCTGCTCAGCCAGGTGGTCGCCCTGACCGTGCTCGGCCATATCGGCGAGCCACAACCGGTGATCATCTCCGAAGGCGGGATCGACTTTCAGCACCCGACCCCAATCGCCACCGGCGCGCACCTGTCGGTGAAACTGGTGCTGATGCCGCAGGCACTGGGCCTGCTGCTGCGCGCCCGCGTCACTCATTGCGATCGCAAGGGCGACGGCTACGACGTCGGCACAGAGTTCGAACACTTGACCGACGCCCAGCGCCAGTTGCTCGCCCGCTATATCTTGCAGAAACAGGCCCAGGAACGACGCCTGGCCCGTGAACAGAACGAATCAGGCATTTAAATTAAGGAAGCACCGTGACCCTCATCTACGGCCACCGCGGCGCCAAGGGCGAAGCACCGGAAAATACCCTGAGCAGTTTTCAGGAATGTCTCAAGCACGGCGTGCGCCGTTGCGAACTGGATCTGCACCTGTCCAAGGACGGCGAGCTGATGGTGATCCACGACCCGACCCTCAAGCGCACCACCGATCGGCGCGGCAAGGTGGTCGAACACACCGCCGCCGAACTGGTGACCTACGACGCGCGTAAGGGCGGCCCGGGCTGGATCAAACCGTGCCCGATTCCGACCCTGGAAGAACTGTTCGAGCAGTGCGATTTCGAGCACTGGCAACTGGAAGTCAAAAGTGCTTCACGCACCCGCGCCGCGACTACCGTACTGGCGATTCGCGAAATGGCTCAGCGTCATGGCTTGCTGGACAAGGTCACCATCACTTCGAGCTCACGGGAAGTGCTGAAAGCGGCGCTGGACCTGGTGCCGGACGTGTCGCGTGGACTGGTGGCCGAATACGCCTGGCTCGACCCGCTAAAGGTCGCCGCCAGCTATGGCTGTGAGATTCTGGCTCTGAACTGGACGCTGTGTACGCCGGAACGCCTGCAGAAGGCGCAGCGTCAGGGGCTGCATGTCTCGGTGTGGACCGTCAACGAGCCTGCGCTGATGCGCAGACTCGCCGACTTCGGCGTTGACAGCCTGATTACAGACTTTCCCGGTTTGGCCACTGCCACCCTTGAGAATTGCTGAAATCGGTCTCCCCGGCCGGCTCAGGCCACCGGCCGGAGCCCGTCAAAAAAGCCGGTTGAGGCCGTCGTACGCTGCTACCCGATAGGCTTCGGCCATGGTCGGGTAGTTGAACGTGGTGTTGACGAAATACTTCAGGGTGTTCAACTCGCCCGGCTGGCTCATGATCGCCTGACCGATGTGCACGATCTCCGACGCCTGATAACCGAAGCAGTGGACGCCCAGCACTTCCAGGGTTTCACGGTGGAACAGGATCTTCAGCATGCCTTGCGGCTCGCCGGCGATCTGCGCACGCGCCATGCTCTTGAAGAACGCCTTGCCGACTTCGTACGGCACCTTGGCCTGGGTCAGCTCCTGCTCGTTCTTGCCGATCGAACTGATCTCCGGAATGGTGTAGATACCGGTCGGCACGTCATTCACAAAGCGCCAGCTGCCGTTATCGACGATGCTGCCGGCAGCCGAACGACCCTGGTCATGGGCGGCACTGGCCAGGCTCGGCCAGCCGATCACGTCGCCAGCGCCATAGATGTTCGGCACGCAGGTGCGGTAGGCCTCGTCGACTTCGATCTGGCCACGGCTGTTGACCTTGACCCCGATGTTTTCCAGACCGAGCTGGTCGGTGTTGCCGGTACGGCCGTTGCACCAGAGCAAGGCATCGGCCTTGATCTTCTTGCCGGACTTCAGGTGCAGGATAACCCCGTTATCGACGCCCTCAACGCGATCGTAATCTTCGTTGTGGCGCACGGTGATGTTGTTGTTGCTGAAGTGATAGCTCAACGCCTGGGAGATTTCCGAGTCGAGGAAGCTCAGCAACTGACCGCGGTTGTCCACCAGTTCAACCAATACACCCAGACCGCTGAAGATCGAGGCGTATTCACAGCCGATCACGCCGGCGCCGTAAACGATCAGTTTGCGCGGGGTGTGGCCGAGGCTGAGGATGGTGTCGCTATCGTAGATGCGCGGGTGATTGAAATCGATGTCCGCCGGGCGATACGGGCGCGAACCGGTGGCGATGATGATGTGCTTGGCCACCAGCTTCTCGACCACGCCATTGGCGCAGACCACTTCGATGGTTTGCTCGTCGGCGAAGCTGCCGGTGCCGAAGAACACGTCGACGCGGTTACGAGCGTAGTAGCCAGTGCGCGAAGCGACTTGTTTGGAAATGACTTTCTCGGCGCTTTTCAACACGTCCGGGAAGGAGAACCAGCGCGGTTCGCCGATCGCCCGGAACATCGGGTTGGTGTTGAACTGCATGATCTGCCGCACCGAGTGACGCAGGGCCTTGGACGGGATGGTTCCCAGGTGGGTGCAGTTGCCGCCGACCTGGCGACGGCTGTCGACCATTGCCACCTTGCGCCCCGCTTTGGCGGCGTTCATTGCCGCGCCTTCTCCCGCCGGGCCGGAACCCAACACCACCACGTCGTAGTTGTAGACAGCCATGCGTACTCCTCAGAACAGGCCGCGGTGCCAGCAGCACCGGCGGCTAAATCACGCCGAATCGTGGCGCGAAGGAACAATTGGGGGTCAGTAAAGAACCCGGACACAGTCTATAGAAGCGTCAACGCCGCGCACATTAACCCTTGGTCGCGTCGTAGGCTACTTTTGCCTGCACTACAACGCCAGCTTTCGTACTGTTTTCAGTCAACCTTTGCGCCACTGAGGCGTTCGAAAGCCGCACTGGTGCGGATAACAAAACCTGTATCGGCACGAATCACGAAGAATGCACCAATGTCGTGTTTTTCGGCATAGTCCCAAGCCCTTTCAGGCCCGAGAATCAGCAACAGCGTCGATAGTCCATCGGCCATCAACGCTGAAGGATGAATTACCGTGACTGACGCCAGGTTGTGTAGGACCGGCGCCCCGCTCCGCGCATCGAAGGTGTGGGAATAACGCCGGCCACCTTGCAGGAAATAGTTACGGTAATCACCGGAGGTGGAAACCCCGTAGCCGTCGACCTGAATGATCCGTTCGGCCACCTGTTGATCGTCTCGCGGCTCTTCCAGCGCAATACGCCAGGATGAGCCATCAAGCTTCTTGCCCTTGGCCTTTAGTTCACCGGTGGCTTCGGCGAGATAGTCATGGATGCCCATCGACTCGAGCCTGGCGGCGATGGTGTCGACCGCGTAACCGGCGGCGATGCTGTTGAAGTCGACTTCGACAGCGGCGTCCTTGCACAAGCGGTCGCCGTCGATATGCAAATGGCGGTAGCCGACTCGCTGCAGGGTTTCGGCCAGCGCGGCGGAGTCGGGGACTTTCTCTTCACGCCCTTGCGGGCCGAACCCCCACAGGTTCATCAGCGGTTCGACAGTCAGGTCGTAGGAACCTTCGCTTTGCTCCGACAGCTGCTCGCCGACACGGACCAATTCGAGCACGGCAGCCGGCAGGGTCTGACAGCTGTTCGCCGGCAAGGCATTGAAACGTTCGATGTCGGAGTCACTGCGATAGGTCGACATCTGCCGATCCACTTCCGCGAGGATAGCCTCCACTTCTCGGCGAACTTGCGCCGGTTCGGCAACACCGGTGTGTCGCACGTACTTGATCGAATACGTGCTGCCCATGGTCGCCCCCCCAAAGCTTTCCATGGACTCACCGTTGCCACAGGCAGCGAGGACAACCGCCACACTCACAAGCCAAACCCACCGTCCAGTGAACAATTCTTCATCTCCCCATAAAAGCGCGCCAGCCATTATGGATCAAAGGCCCGCACGCTCCCCAACGGATGCAACGCGTCATAAGAAACCAATAATGAGTAACTGAAAATGTCCTCGACCACGGGCAAAGGCAAAGCGATTTTTCGCGTTGTCAGCGGCAATTTTCTCGAGATGTTCGACTTTATGGTCTATGGCTTCTACGCCACGGCCATCGCCAAAACCTTCTTCCCGGCCGACAGCGCCTTCGCTTCCCTGATGCTTTCCCTGGCCACCTTCGGTGCCGGCTTCCTGATGCGTCCGCTGGGCGCGATCTTCCTTGGTGCCTACATTGACCGCCACGGTCGTCGCCAGGGCCTGATCATTACCCTTGCGTTGATGGCCGCCGGTACGATCCTGATCGCCTGCGTGCCGGGCTATGCCACTCTGGGTGTCGCAGCGCCGTTGATTGTGCTGTTCGGTCGTTTGCTGCAAGGCTTCTCGGCCGGCGTCGAGCTAGGCGGTGTTTCGGTGTATCTGGCGGAAATCGCCACGCCGGGCCGCAAAGGCTTTTTCGTCAGTTGGCAGTCCGCCAGCCAGCAGGCGGCGGTGGTGTTTGCCGGCCTGCTCGGAGTGGGTCTCAACCACTGGCTGAGCCCGGAACAGATGGGTGACTGGGGCTGGCGCGTGCCGTTCCTGATCGGCTGCATGATCGTTCCGGTGATCTTCATCATTCGTCGCTCGCTGGAGGAAACCCCGGAATTCCAGGCGCGTAAACATCGCCCTACCCTGCGGGAAATCGTCCGTTCGATCGGTCAGAACTTCGGCATCGTCATCGCCGGCATGGCGCTGGTGGTGATGACCACGGTTTCGTTCTACCTGATCACCGCCTACACCCCGACCTTCGGCAAGGCTGAACTGCATCTGTCGGATTTCGACGCGCTGCTGGTGACCGTGTGCATCGGTCTGTCGAATTTCTTCTGGCTGCCGGTGATGGGCGCGGTGTCCGACAAGATCGGGCGCAAACCCCTACTGCTGGCGGCGACCATTCTGGCAATCCTGACCGCTTACCCGGCATTGTCGTGGCTGGTGGCGAACCCGAGCTTCAGTCATTTGCTGATCGTCGAACTGTGGCTGTCGTTCCTGTACGGCTCGTACAACGGAGCGATGGTGGTGGCGCTGACCGAAATCATGCCGGTGGAAGTGCGCACCACCGGGTTCTCGCTGGCCTATAGCCTGGCGACGGCGACCTTTGGTGGCTTCACGCCGGCAGCCTGTACTTATCTGATCCATGTGCTGGACAACAAGGCTGCGCCGGGGATCTGGCTCAGCGGTGCGGCGGTACTGGGGTTGATTGCGACGCTGGTGCTGTTCCATGGCAATAAGCATGAGCTGCGGACTGCGCAAGCGGCCGTGGCAGGTGGCGCCCGATAAAACGCCTTCGGGAGCAAGCCCCCTCCCACAAGGTCCGGTGGTGCCAACATGATTGTGTGAACACCGCCAAACCTGTGGGAGGGGGCTTGCTCCCGAAGAGGCCGGTACAGGCAATAAAGATTCAGCAGGCATAAAAAAACGCCCCGACCTAAGTCGGGGCGTTTTCATTTGCAGCGAAGGCTTAGCGCGGGAACGCTGGCGGGTTTACACCGGCCATGTCTTCCATCACGCGAACCACCTGGCAGCTGTAGCCGAACTCGTTGTCGTACCAGACGTACAGCACAACGCGGTTGTCCTGAACGATGGTTGCTTCAGCATCGACCACACCGGCGTGACGCGAACCCACGAAGTCAGTGGACACCACTTCCTGCGAGTTGACGAAGTCGATTTGCTTGTGCAGATCGGAGTGCAGCGCCATGTAGCGCAGGTACTCGTTCATCTCTTCACGGCTGGCGGCTTTCTCAAGGTTCAGGTTGAGAATGGCCATCGACACGTTTGGCGTCGGAACGCGGATCGCGTTACCGGTCAGCTTGCCGGCCAGCTCAGGCAGGGCCTTGGCAGCCGCGGTGGCAGCACCGGTTTCGGTGATGACCATGTTCAGCGCGGCGGAACGGCCACGGCGATCGCCCTTGTGGAAGTTGTCGATCAGGTTCTGGTCGTTGGTGTACGAGTGAACGGTTTCGACGTGACCGTTGATGATGCCGAACTTGTCATTCACAGCCTTCAGCACCGGCACGATGGCGTTGGTGGTGCAGGAAGCGGCGGACACGATCTTGTCGTCAGCGGTGATTTCGTTGTGGTTGATACCGTGAACGATGTTCTTCAGCTTGCCTTTGCCCGGCGCGGTCAGAACAACGCGAGCGACACCCGGGCATTGCAGGTGCTGACCCAGGCCATCGGCGTCGCGCCATACACCGGTGTTGTCCACCAGCAGCGCGTCTTTGATGCCGTACTGGGTGTAATCCACCTCGGTCGGGTTCTTCGCGTAGATCACCTGGATCAGGTTACCGTTGGCGGTGATGGTGTTGTTTTCTTCGTCGATGACGATGGTGCCGTTGAACGGACCGTGTACCGAATCGCGACGCAGCAGGCTGGCGCGCTTGGTCAGGTCGTTTTCGGCGCCTTTGCGCACGACGATGGCACGCAGACGCAGACCGTCGCCACCACCGGTTTTCTCGATCAGGATGCGCGCCAGCAGACGACCGATACGACCGAAGCCGTACAGCACAACGTCAGTGCCTTTGCGGGCCGAAGCGTTTTGCTGACCAACCACGTCAGCCAGTTCTTCACGCACGAACTGCTCGGCGCTGCGGCCATTGCCTTCGCTGCGGAATTTGAACGCCAACTTGCCCAGGTCTACCGAAGCCGCGCCGAGCTTGAGCTCGCTCATGGCTTTCAGCAGAGGGAATGTTTCGTGGACGGAGAGTTCGCTATCGTCGGAGGAACGGTGGCGAGCAAAGCGGTGAGCTTTGAGAATCGCGATGACAGACTGGTTGATCAGGCTGCGGCCATAGATCGAGCTCACCACGTTGTTATTGCGGTAGAGCTGACCGATAAGCGGAATCATCGCTTCTGCGAGTGCTTCACGGTCGATCCATTCACCAAGACACTGGTCGGGCTTCTGAGTCACGGGAACCTTCCACATGTAGGGGCAGAAAAAAGGGGCTACATTATGCCGCCGAGAACCTCTTGTAGCAATGCGCGCTTGTCGCGCAATCGGTAACAAAATTCCGTTCAAAAAAATTACGCCCCGCGCCAGCCCAGTAAAACCGGGGCTTCCAGCGCAGTCAATTTTTCGACGACTGTTAGACGATGTCTGTAACCCTCCGTAACACCAGTCGATTTCGGCACTACATAACCACTAAAAAAGTGCTCGTTTTTATGGTTACCACTACATTTTGCGCAAACCGCGAAGATAGACGCAGTCTGCAACTGACAGCCGGCACCTGACGCCGCTACAATTACCGACTTTGTCGCAAAGCCTGGAGCTCAACCTTCCGTGCCCGTTCTGCGTCTACCGCTTCTCCCTGCCGCGGCAGGTAAACAGCATTGGGGCAACCTGCCCGGTGCTGCCCTCAGCCTCGCGATTGCCGAGGCTGCCAGCGCTGCCAAGCGCTTCACCCTGCTACTGACCGCCGACAGCCAGAGTGCCGAACGGCTGGAACAGGAGCTGAGTTTCTTCGCCCCGGATTTGCCCGTGCTGCATTTCCCCGACTGGGAAACCCTGCCGTACGATCTGTTCTCGCCGCACCAGGACATCATCTCCCAGCGTATCGCCAGCCTTTATAGACTGCCGGAACTGGCGCACGGCGTGCTGGTGGTGCCGATTACCACCGCCCTGCATCGCCTGGCGCCGACCAAATTCCTGCTCGGCAGCAGTCTGGTGCTGGATGTCGGGCAGAAGCTCGATGTCGAACAGATGCGCTCGCGCCTCGAGGCCAGCGGCTATCGCTACGTCGATACGGTCTACGAGCACGGCGAGTTCACCGTGCGCGGCGCGCTGATCGACCTGTTCCCGATGGGCAGCAAACTGCCCTATCGCATCGACCTGTTCGATGACGAAATCGAAACCCTGCGCACCTTCGACCCGGAAAACCAACGTTCCATCGACAAGGTCGATTCGGTCAAGCTGCTGCCGGCCCGAGAGTTCCCGCTGCAGAAAGATGCGGTCACCCGCTTCAAGGCGCGCTTTCGCGAGCGTTTCGACGTCGACTTCCGGCGCTGCCCGATCTTCCAGGACTTGAGCAGCGGCATCACCCCGGCCGGTATCGAGTACTACCTGCCGCTGTTCTTCGACGAAACCTCGACACTGTTCGATTACCTGCCGCAGGACACTCAAGTGTTCTCGCTGCCGGGTATCGAACAAGCGGCAGAAAACTTCTGGAACGACGTGCGCAATCGCTACGAAGAGCGCCGCGTCGATCCATCGCGCCCTCTATTGCCGCCTGCGGAATTATTCCTGCCGGTGGAAGACTGCTTCGCCCGCCTCAAGAGCTGGCCACGGGTCGTCGCCAGTCAGCAGGACGTCGAATCCGGTGCCGGCCGCGAGCGCTTCCCGGCGCAAGCGTTGCCGAACCTGGCGATCGAAGCCAAGGCCACACAACCGTTGGCAGCGCTTTCGGCATTTCTCGACGAATTCCCTGGACGCGTGCTGTTCACCGCCGAATCCGCGGGCCGGCGTGAAGTTCTGCTGGAGCTGCTGGAACGTCTGAAGCTGCGGCCGAAAACCGTCGACAGCTGGCCGGACTTCGTTTCGAGCAAGGATCGTCTGGCGATCACCATTGCGCCGCTCGACGAAGGCTTGATGCTCGACGACCCGGCGCTGGCACTGGTGGCCGAGAGCCCGCTGTTCGGTCAGCGAGTCATGCAGCGCCGCCGTCGCGAAAAGCGCGCCGACGCCAACAACGATGCGGTGATCAAGAACCTTACCGAACTGCGCGAAGGCGCACCGGTGGTGCACATCGACCACGGTGTCGGACGTTATCTCGGCCTGACGATTCTGGAGATCGACAATCAGGCGGCGGAATTCCTCACACTGGAATACGCGGAGAACGCCAAGCTCTACGTGCCGGTGGCCAACCTGCATCTGATCGCCCGCTACACCGGCAGCGATGACTCACTGGCGCCGCTGCACCGCCTCGGCTCCGAGACCTGGCAGAAAGCCAAGCGCAAAGCCGCCGAACAGGTGCGCGATGTCGCCGCTGAGCTGCTCGACATCTATGCCCGTCGTGCCGCCCGCGAAGGCTACGCGTTTGCCGACCCGAAAGTCGATTACGCGACCTTCAGCGCCGGTTTCCCGTTCGAAGAAACGCCGGACCAGCAAGCGACCATCGAAGCGGTGCGCGAAGACATGCTCGCGCCAAAGCCGATGGATCGTCTGGTCTGCGGCGACGTCGGTTTCGGCAAGACCGAAGTGGCGATGCGCGCCGCGTTCATCGCCGTGCACGGCGGGCGTCAGGTCGCGATTCTGGTGCCGACCACCCTGCTCGCCCAGCAGCACTACAACAGCTTCCGCGACCGCTTCGCCGACTGGCCAGTGACCGTGGAAGTGATGAGCCGCTTCAAATCGGCCAAGGAAGTCAACGCGGCGATCGCCGATCTGGCGGAAGGCAAGATCGACATCGTCATCGGCACGCACAAGCTGCTGTCCGACGACGTGAAGATCAAAAACCTGGGTCTGGTGATCATCGACGAAGAACACCGTTTCGGTGTCCGGCAGAAAGAACAGCTCAAGGCCCTGCGCAGCGAAGTCGACATTCTCACGCTGACCGCCACGCCGATTCCGCGCACGCTGAACATGGCGGTGTCGGGCATGCGCGATCTGTCGATCATCGCCACGCCGCCGGCGCGACGCCTGTCGGTGCGCACCTTCGTCATGGAGCAGAACAAGAGCACGGTCAAAGAGGCCCTGTTGCGTGAACTGCTGCGTGGCGGTCAGGTTTACTACCTGCACAACGACGTGAAGACCATCGAGAAATGCGCGGCGGATCTCGCCGAACTGGTGCCGGAAGCACGGATCGGCATCGGTCACGGACAGATGCGCGAACGCGAACTCGAACAGGTGATGAGCGACTTCTATCACAAGCGCTTCAACGTGCTGATTGCCTCGACCATCATCGAGACCGGCATCGACGTGCCGAGCGCCAACACCATCATCATCGAGCGCGCCGACAAGTTCGGTCTGGCGCAATTGCACCAGTTGCGCGGACGTGTCGGCCGCAGTCACCACCAGGCTTACGCGTACCTGCTGACGCCGCCACGCCAGCAAATCACTTCGGACGCGGAAAAGCGTCTGGAAGCGATTGCCAACACCCAGGATCTGGGCGCCGGTTTCGTGCTGGCGACCAACGACCTGGAAATCCGTGGCGCCGGCGAACTGCTGGGCGATGGCCAGAGCGGGCAAATTCAGGCCGTGGGTTTTACGTTGTACATGGAGATGCTCGAGCGCGCGGTGAAGTCGATCCGCAAGGGCGAGCAACCGAATCTCGATCAACCGCTCGGCGGTGGCCCGGAGGTCAACCTGCGTGTGCCGGCGCTGATTCCGGAAGACTATCTGCCGGACGTTCACGCCCGCCTGATTCTGTACAAGCGCATCGCTTCGGCCACCGACGAGGAAGGCCTGAAGGATCTGCAAGTGGAGATGATCGATCGTTTCGGCCTGCTGCCGGAGCCGACCAAGAATCTGGTGCGCATCACCGCGCTGAAGTTGCAGGCCGAACAACTGGGCATCAAGAAAGTCGACGGTGGCCCGCAGGGTGGACGCATCGAGTTCGCCGCGCAGACGCCGGTCGACCCGATGACCTTGATCAAACTGATCCAGACTCAGCCAAAACGCTACAAATTCGAAGGCGCCACGATGTTCAAGTTCCAGGTGCCGATGGAACGCCCGGAAGAGCGCTTTAATACTGTAGAGGCGCTGTTCGAGCGCCTCCTCCCGAAAACTGTTTGAAGGACGCCGCATGCGCCTGTTTCGCTCACTGACTTTGCTACTTGCCTTGGTAGCCCCTTCGGTTTTCGCCGATGACCTGTATCAGGTCGAAATGATTCTGGTCCGCCAGAACGCCGTGCCAGCGATCGTCAGCCGTGCCGCCCCGGAAGACTGGGCCGTCGGCGCTCAACGCCTGGGTGATGACAGCCTGCGCACACCTGCGCTCGGCGACGTTGCCAGCAAACTCAGCGCCAGCGGTGATTACAGTGTGCTGATGCACAAGGCCTGGCAGCAGACCCTCGGCGAAGCGCCGACCAAGGTGGCAGTCAGCGACGGCAAGGAACAGTTCGGCCAGTTCCCGATCGAGGGCACGCTGGAAATGAAACTCGGACGCTTCACCGACGTGAACGCCGACTTCTGGGTCAACCAGATCGACGCCAACGGCATGGTCACTGCCAGCGAACACCTGAAACAGGACAGCCACACCAAAAACGGCCAGCTCAACTATCTCGACAACGGCCACCTGGCGCTGCTGATCAAGATCACATCCCTGACGGCGCCCGCCCCTCGGCAAGCCCCTGAAGCGATTCCGGACTGATCGAAGTCCTTATGTCCCCGCCCCTGAGTAAACCGTTGGCACCCTCCTGGGTCAGCCGATTCAAGGAACAGAGCCTGGAGCGTGGCCGCCGCTACGCCCTGGAAAACCGGGTACGCATCGCGCAGGTGGGCGATGCGACCATCACCGCCAGTTGCGAAGGCTCTGGCGGTAACGTCTACCGTCAGACCATTCACCTGCGCGAGTCAGCCAAAGACACCCTGTTGCTGGTTGACGCCACCTGCACCTGCCCGGTGCGCAATAACTGCAAACACTGCGCCGCAGTACTCCTGCAAGTGCAGGAAACCCTCGAATACCCTGCCGCCGCCAAAGACGCCGAACTGCTGGAAAAACTCCAGGCTGTTCTGGAAAACCGCAGCCCCAAGGCGCCGCCGCAAGTGCTGGTGGACAACGTGCAACCGCTGCCGCGCCTGTGGCTGGCGAGTGTCGAGTTCAGCGCGTTTGAGCCGCGCAACGGCAAGATGCAGCGTTACATTCAGCATCGAGCGGCGCTGTCGTTCAGCTATCTGGATGAATACGTCAGCGGACAGAAAAACAGCGACATTCTGATTCGTCAGGAAACCCAGACCCTGCGGATAAAACGCCATCCGGAAGTGGAACAGTCCTACCGCGAACAGTTAAGAATCCTCGGCTTCCGTATCGCCACGCGCCAGAGCAAAGCGCTGCCGGAAAGCGCCGGTGAGCTGTACGAGATGGTCAACGACAGCGCCTGGCTGACGTTTACCCTCAACGAACTGCCGAAGCTGCGCACCCAAGGCTGGGAATTGCAGATCGACGAGGAGTTCGGTTTCGACCTGACCGCCGTCGACGACTGGTACGCCACCGTCGAACAGGCGCCGGAACGCGACTGGTTCGATCTGGAACTGGGGATCATCGTCAATGGTGAGCGCCTGAGCCTGCTGCCGATCCTGCTCAACCTGATGCGCTCGCACACGGAAATCCTTAACCCGGAACGCCTGGCGCGGCGCCGCGATGACGAGCTGATTCTGGTCAATGTGCCGCAACGCAACAGTGAGCACGGGCCGCTGCAAGTGGCGCTGCCCCTTGGCCGACTAAAACCGGTACTGGCAACGCTGGGCGAGTTCTACTTGCAGGAACCGGGCGAAACCACCCTGCGCCTGAGCAAGGCCGACGCCACGCGGCTCAACTCGCTGGAAGGCATTCCCCTGCTGTGGGAGGGTGGCGAACAGATTCGAAGTTTCGCCCAACGCCTGCGCGACATCCGCGACTACAGTGCACAAGCGCCGAAGGGCTTGAACGCGACGTTGCGTCCCTATCAGCTCGAAGGCTTGAGCTGGATGCAGTCCCTGCGTCAGCTTGAGGTCGGCGGGATTCTGGCGGACGACATGGGTCTGGGTAAAACCCTACAGACCCTGGCGCATATTCTCAGCGAGAAAAACGCCGGGCGTCTGGATCGACCGTGCATGGTGGTGATGCCCACCAGCCTGATCCCGAACTGGCTCGACGAAGCCGCGCACTTCACGCCGCAACTGAAAGTGGTCGCGCTGTACGGTGCCGGCCGCAAAAAGCATTTCGAGCATCTGGCCGACTTCGACCTGATCCTGACCACCTATGCACTGCTGCCCAAGGACGTCGAACGGCTGGCACAACAGCCGCTGCACGTTCTGGTGCTCGACGAAGCGCAGTACATCAAGAACCCTAACAGCAAGGCCGCGCAGGCCGCTCGCGAACTCAACGCGCGCCAGCGCCTGTGCCTGAGTGGCACACCGCTGGAAAACCACCTCGGCGAGTTGTGGTCGTTGTTCCACTTTCTGCTGCCGGGCTGGTTGGGCGATGTCAAAAGCTTCAATGCCGACTACCGCGTGCCGATCGAAAAGCGCGCCAGCGAAGTCAGGCTGCAGCACCTCAATGGGCGGATAAAACCGTTTCTGCTGCGCCGCACCAAGGAACAGGTGGCCACCGAACTGCCGCCCAAAACCGAGATCATCCACTGGGTCGATCTCAATGAGGCGCAGCGCGACGTGTACGAAACCATGCGCCTGGCGATGGACAAGAAAGTCCGCGACGAGATCACTCGCAAAGGCGTGGCGCGCAGCCAGATCATCATTCTTGAAGCCCTGCTCAAGCTGCGTCAGGTCTGCTGCGATCTGCGCCTGGTCAACGACGCCACCCTGCCCGCCCGTGGCAGCAGCTCGGGCAAACTCGACAGCCTGATGGAAATGCTCGAAGAGTTGTTCGAAGAAGGTCGGCGGATTCTGCTGTTCTCGCAGTTCACCTCGATGCTGTCACTGATCGAAGACGAACTGAAGAAACGCAACGTGGCCTACGCCTTGCTGACCGGCCAGACCCGCGATCGGCGCACGCCGGTGAAGGAATTCCAGAGCGGCAAGCGTCAGATTTTTCTGATCAGCCTGAAGGCCGGCGGCGTCGGCCTGAACCTGACCGAAGCGGACACGGTGATCCATTACGATCCGTGGTGGAACCCGGCAACCGAGAACCAGGCAACCGACCGCGCCTATCGAATCGGCCAGGAGAAGCCGGTGTTCGTCTACAAGATGATTGCCCGCGGCACGGTGGAAGAGAAGATTCAGCACCTGCAGAAGGAAAAGTCTGACTTGGCAGCAGGCGTACTGGATGGGCGCAAGGCCGGGGACTGGAAACTGCAGAGCGATGATATTGAAGCGCTATTTGCGCCGTTGCCGGATAAGTTCGACAAGCGTTGAGATGTGCAGTGTTTGCTAGATAGCTTTCGCGAGCAAGCCCGCTCCCACAGTTGGATCGCATTTCCCCTTGTGGGAGCGAGCCTGCTCGCGAACGGATCACCTCGGTTGAAGGTTCAAACTGAAGCTTACTGCCTGGAAGCGGGCAACGGCGCAAACAGCGCTTCGATATCACTCTGTTCCAGTTTGAATCCACCCGTCGTACCACCTTCAAGCACCGCCCCGGCCAGCGCTGCTTTCTCCTGCTGCAACGCTTGTATCTTTTCCTCTACCGTGCCGCGAGCGATCAGCTTGTAAACAAACACCGGATTGTTCTGCCCGATACGATAAGCGCGATCAGTTGCCTGATTCTCCACTGCCGGGTTCCACCACGGGTCGAAGTGGATCACCGTGTCCGCAGCCGTCAGGTTCAGACCGGTACCGCCAGCCTTGAGGCTGATGAGGAACAACGGCACCTTGCCGCCCTGGAAATTCTTGACTGGCGTGCGCCGGTCGGTGGTGTCGCCAGTCAGCAACGAATAACCGATAGCGCGCTGCTGCAACTCCTGCTCGATCAGCGCCAGCATCGAGGTGAACTGGGAGAACAGCAGGATGCGCCGACCTTCGCCGAGCAACTCTTCGAGCATCTCCATCAGGCTGATCAGCTTGCCGCTGCCCGAGCGCAATGCCTTCGCCGTGAGAGGCATGTTGATCAAGCGCAGATCACAGCAGACCTGACGCAGCTTGAGCAAGGCATCAAGAATGATGATTTGACTGCGCGCCACACCACTGCGGGCAATTTCGTCGCGCACCTTTTTGTCCATCGCCACGCGCACCGTTTCATAGACGTCGCGCTGGCCGTCGCTGAGTTCAACCCAATGGATGATTTCGGTTTTCGGCGGCAGCTCAGTGGCGACCTGATCTTTCTTGCGACGCAGCAGAAACGGCTTGATGCGCGCCGTCAGGTGCTGCATGCGCTGGACATTGCCATGCTTCTCGATCGGTGTGCGGTAATCGCGGTTGAAGGATTTGCTGTCGCCCAGCCAGCCAGGCATGAGGAAATGAAACTGCGACCAGAGCTCGCCGAGATGGTTTTCCAGTGGCGTGCCGCTCAGACACAAGCGCTGACGGGCCTGCAAGTCACGTGCGGCCTGCGCCGCTTTGCTCAGCGGGTTCTTGATGTTCTGCGCTTCGTCGAGAATCAGCACGCTCCACGACTGCGGCCGCAACGTTTCAAGATCCCTGGGCAGCAAGGCGTAAGTGGTCAGCACCAAGTCGTATTCGGCGAGATTGGCGAAGTCTTTTTGCCGCCCGGCCCCATGCAGCGCCAGGACCTTCAACTGAGGCGTGAAGCGCTGGGCCTCGTCGAGCCAGTTGGGAATCAGGCTGGTCGGCATCACCGCCAGTGCCGGGCAATCGAGGCGACCGGCGTGCTTTTCCGTGAGCAGATGCGCCAGGGTCTGCAGGGTTTTGCCCAAGCCCATGTCATCGCCAAGAATGCCGCCGACCTCCAGCTCCCGCAGAGTCTGCATCCAGCCAAGGCCTTCGAGCTGATATGGGCGCAGTTGCGCATTAAGGCCGGCCGGCGCAGCAATATGGGTGTGACTGGAATTGTGCAGCCGCTTGGCAAAAGTGCGCAGGCGTTCGCCGCCCTGCCATTCCAGTGGCATGCCATCGAGCATACTCAGGCGCGCGGCGTCTGGAGCAGTCAAGCGCAGCGCATCGCCCTGATGTCCGCCCAGGTACAGCTCGCCCAGCGTCGCCATCAGCGGTTTGACCCGACTCAGCGGCAACGCCACCTTGGCGCCTGCCGGGTCGCCAAAACCGCTGGGCTTGAGTTCGATCAGGAGTTTTTCGTCGTCGCTGCGTTGCGCCAGATTCACCGGGTCGAGCAAACGTGGCTGGGTGCGCAACAGATGCAGAAGGATCGGCAACAAGCTGTAGCGCTCGCCATTGACGACGATGCCCAGTTGCAGATCAAACCATTGATGCCCGGCCTCTTCTTCGACCTCCGCGTACCAGTGTTCGACCGGCTGCACATCGAAATGGAAGCCGGGACTGATTTCGATTTCCCAGTCCGCGGCGCGCAGTGTGGCAAGCCCTTCATGCATGAATCCGAGCCAGGCGGAATCATCCGGCAAAGTGAACATCTCGCCGGGACGATCCATAGCGCTCTTGCGCGTGGCTTTTTTGAAGCCGAGCTTTTGCAGGCTCTGGCGCAGCTTCTTTTCCATCGCAGGCTGGCGTTGAATGCGCTGGGTTTCGGTACCGTTGAGGATCATCACTTCCGGGTTGCGATCCACCGTCGGCTGGCCGTTGTAGGTAAATACCAGAGCGGCGCGGTGCTCAAGAATGTATTCCCAGCGCGAACGCTCCCGGCCGCTGACCAAAGTCAGTTGCGGCTGCGGAAGCACGTCATCGATGATTCGTTCGGTGAGCTTGTGCGGCGGCGGGATTTTGGTCATCGCGCTCATGCGATGGCTGAACTGCATCGCCTGACGCGCCGGGATGTCTGGGGCGAGGGTCAAATGGCAGGCCAGTTTTTCTTCCAACTCACTGAACAGAGGGCCAACCTGTCGCTGCTCACGATCGAGGTAATAAAGCGGCTCCAGCGCCAGCACGGTTTCCTGCGCAGCCTCGGCACTGCTCCACTGGGCGCGGAACCCACCGTCGGCCTGCTCGGCCCAAGAGAACAGACCCATGCGTTTCGCGCCCGGCGTCAGTGCCTGCAAGTTTTCGAAGTCGAGGAACAGGCGGGAGGTGCACAGGAGCATTTCCAGCAGTTCGGCGCCACTGCTGCCTTCCAGCGGATAGCCGCTGTAATAGGCGTGATGGGAATGCATGGCGACCAACAGCCTGGCAACGCGCAGATCCAGTTCGGACAGATAACCGGGCTGACGCATGAGCATGTCCGCCAGCGAATACATCGGTTTTACTTCGCGTAACTCGCTGTTCTTGAGCTGGGAGACCTTGAAAATATCGAGCAGCCACTTGCCGCTCACTGACGTTGGCTTGAGCTTGTAAAACAGGCGCGTGCCTGCGGTTTGCGCGCCTTCTCCGATGGGCTTGGCCGGCACGGGAATGGTCGAAAGCCAATGTTCCAGCGCCCGCCCCAACTGGGCCTGAGCGTCACTTTCGGACGCTTCATGATCACGGCCCTGCAGGTGATAGAGCACCGCAGCGCAGTGTTTGCAGTCGATTGAGACAGGACAGGTGCACAGGCAACGCAAGGTGACGGAACCCAGCCGATCTTCGGACAGGTAAATGGTTTGTTCATACGCCTGATCTTCCGAACCGACGCAGAACGCCTCGATCTTTCTGTCATCGATCTCGATGATCTCTACCCGATCATCGACAGCATAAGCACGGGCCTTGGCCAACGCCTTGCTACTGAATGCGTGAGTCCATGCCAGCCCTTTAAGCCGCTCGATGAAACTGCTCATGGACAGTCCTTAGCTGGCCAACACCCGCGCCAACGTCGATTTCACCTTGCCCATCCCGTCATGCAGCGCCTGCTCGATCTCGGCCATGGTGATCACCGCCGTGGTCTTGCCTGCTGCCGGATTCACCACCAGCGACAGGCAGGCGTAATCCAGATCCAGCTCACGGGCCAGTGCCGCTTCCGGCATGCCGGTCATGCCGACGATGTCGCAGCCATCGCGCTCCAGACGCACGATCTCCGCCACGGTTTCCAGACGCGGGCCCTGGGTGCAGGCGTACACGCCCTGATCGCTGTATTCGCAGCCTTCGGCAGCCAGCGCGGCGATCAGTTGCTGACGCAGCGACTCGCTGTAAGGGAAGCTGAAATCGATGTGGGTGACGTGCTCCAGATCATCGGCGAAAAACGTGTGTTCGCGACCGCTGGTGTAATCGACGATCTGGTGTGGCACACAGAAATGCCCGGTGCCCATGGCCGGATGGATCCCGCCCACCGCGTTGACCGCGATGATCGCCTCGGCGCCGGCCTGCTTCAGCGCCCACAGGTTGGCACGGTAGTTGACCTTGTGCGGCGGGAAACGATGGGGATGGCCGTGACGGGCGAGGAACAGAACTTCCTTGCCGGCATATTCCCCGATCTGCACTTCAGCCGACGGCGAACCGTAAGGCGTATCCACCGCCAACGACTGACGAATGCTCAGGCCTTCGAGCTGGGTCAGGCCGGTGCCACCGATGATTGCGTAAACCGTCATAGCAAAAATCCTTAATCGATCAGTTGAGCGTCTTTGAGCGCGCCGATGGCGGTGAGCCAGCGCGGATCCTGACGGTAGTCGGTGCTGGCGAACGCCTGCCCGCGCATTCGCGCAATGCGTGCGGACGGCTTGACCTTCATCCGTTGCGCAGCACTCAGGGCCAGTTCGGCCGCAGCGCGGTCATTGCACACCAGGCCCATGTCGCAACCGGCAGTCAACGCGGCTTCGATCCGGCTGGCAGCGTCGCCGACCACGTGGGCGCCGGCCATCGACAGGTCGTCGCTGAAGATCACGCCGTCAAACTGCAACTCGCCGCGCAGGATGTCCTGCAACCAGCGACGGGAGAACCCGGCCGGCTGCGAATCGACTTGCGGATAGATGACGTGCGCCGGCATGACCGCAGCGAGTTGCTTGCTGAGTCTGGCGAACGGTACGAGGTCGTTGGCGCGGATCTCGTCGAGACTGCGCTCGTCATTCGGGATCGCGACGTGGGAGTCGGCTTCGGCCCAACCGTGACCGGGGAAATGCTTGCCGGTAGCGGCCATGCCCGCGCTGTTCATGCCGCGGATGAAGGCGCCGGCGAGCAATGCGGCGCGCTCGGGATCCCCTTCGAACGAACGAGTGCCGACCACGGCGCTGCGCTGGTAATCCAGATCCAGCACCGGGGCGAAACTCAGGTCGAGGCCGACCGCCAACACTTCGGTGGCCATGACCCAGCCGCATTGTTCGGCGAGGTATTCGGCGTTCGGGTTGTCGGCGATGGCACGCATCGCGGGCAGGCGCACGAAGCCCTGACGCAGACGCTGCACCCGGCCGCCCTCCTGGTCGACCGCCAGCAGCAGATCCGGGCGAATGGCGCGGATCGCAGCACTCAGCTCGCGCACTTGGCGCGGGTGCTCGATGTTGCGCGCGAAAATGATCAGGCCGCCCACTTCGGGCTGGCGCAACAATTGGCGATCTTCGGCCGTCAGCCAGGTACCGGCGACGTCCACCATCAACGAGCCTTGCAGGCCAGCAGTCATAGAGATTCCTTGAAAACGAAAAACCCGATCCGCCAGAAATCGCTACCGTGAGCAGGGCTCGGCAGGTCAGTAATTTCTATAGAGATCGGGTTCAGAACGAAAGTCGGCATGGGCGGCTAGCTTAGCGGATACAGGCAGCCGCGCCCACCCGTGTGCGGTTAAACCTTGGCGGCCACCGGAGTCGATTTGCTGCGCGGGCGAAGCTGCGCAGTCGCCATCGCCGGGTCGGTGACACCGGTTTCGGCACGCATGCCGGCGGCAAGGAACGGCACCATCAGACGCATCACCTGTTCGATCGAGGTGTTGACGCCGAAATCGGTCTCGGCAATCGCGCGCAAGGCCTTGATCCCGGACATGCTGAACGCCGCAGCGCCGAGCATGAAGTGCACGCGCCAGAACAGCTCGATTGGCGGGATGCGCGGAGCCGCTTCGTTGACCAACAGCATGTAGCGGCGGAACACCTTACCGTACATGTCTTCCAGATAACGACGCAGGTGACCCTGGCTCTGGCTGAACGCCAAACCGAGCAAACGCATGAAGATCGACAGGTCGTTACCGCTGCGTGGCTGCACCACGAGCGCTTGCTCGACGAGGATTTCCAGCAACTCTTCAAGGGTCGGCTTGTTTTCAGGCTTGGCCTGGCGACGCTCCAGCTCTTTATCGAGGCTGATGCAGAACGGCCCGAGGAAGCGCGAGAAAACCGCCTGGATCAGCGCTTTCTTGGAGCCGAAATGATAGTTCACCGCCGCCAGGTTTACCCCGGCCTTGCTGGTGATCAAACGCAATGAGGTTTCAGCGAAACCTTTCTCCGCGAACAACTGCTCGGCAGCATCAAGAATGCGTTCAACGGTTTCCGACTGGGCCATGGCTACTCCGCCTGACAAACACTTGTTTGAAACATACGTTTCAGCCCAAGCCTTGTCAAGCCTGCCAGTTCGTTTTGGGAATGGTCGGTCAGCTATTTAACCACACTCGACCGGCGCATTAATAAGCACGGGAACCGACCGTCCGGCGGGCTGCAAAAAAACGGGCATTGCCAAGACCGCTTCACTGTATATAATCCCAGTCACTGTATAAAAAGACAGAGCGATCAATATGCTAAAGCTGACGCCACGCCAAGCCGAGATTCTGGCCTTTATCAAACGCTGCCTCGAAGACAACGGCTACCCGCCAACCCGCGCGGAAATCGCTCAGGAGCTCGGTTTCAAGTCGCCCAACGCGGCGGAAGAACACCTCAAGGCCCTCGCCCGCAAAGGTGCAATCGAAATGACCCCGGGCGCCTCCCGCGGTATTCGTATCCCCGGCTTCGAAGCCAAGGCTGACGACTCTACCCTGCCGATCATTGGCCGGGTGGCTGCCGGCGCACCGATCCTCGCCCAGCAGCACATCGAAGAGTCCTGCAATATCAACCCTGCGTTCTTCCACCCTCGTGCTGATTACCTGCTGCGCGTACACGGCATGAGCATGAAGGACATCGGTATTTTCGACGGTGACCTGCTGGCGGTTCACACCACCCGCGAAGCACGCAATGGTCAGGTCGTGGTTGCGCGAATCGGCGACGAAGTCACCGTCAAACGCTTCAAGCGCGAAGGCAGCAAAGTCTGGTTGATTGCCGAAAACCCTGAGTTCGCCCCTATCGAAGTCGACCTGAAAGATCAGGAACTGGTGATCGAAGGCTTGAGTGTCGGCGTAATCCGCCGCTAAAGGAGGCTTTATGCAGTTCCCACACACACCCCAGCAAACACAACTGCCTCTATTCGAAGCGTTTCTGGCACAACCGATGGCACCGATCCTGAAAGATGTGGTCGAGCGCCCATGGATTGCCGAACCGGAAGTATTCAGTGAGCTGTCACTGCGCGGTGCGGCCGGGAACTGCCTGAACCTGCTCGCCCCGATCCTTCGCGAACTGAGCGAGGATCAGGATGCACGCTGGCTGACGCTGATCGCCCCTCCAGCCAGCCTGACCCAGATCTGGCTGCGAGAGGCCGGCCTGAACCGTGAACGCATTCTGCTACTGCAACCTCGTGGTGCGCAAAGCGCTCAGCAACTGGCCTGCGAAGCACTGCGCCTGGGTCGTAGCCATACGGTGGTAACCTGGCTCAATCCGCTGAACACAAGTTCACGGCAACAACTGATCAGCGCAGCCCGCACGGGCGACGCTCAGAGCCTGAACATTCGATTGGGTTGATTCACTTGTAACGCGCGCTGTGTGAAGCGCAGGGCTTCTCCAGGGACAGAGAAGCCGATCTGATGTTGCAGCGGCAAGCGCCGACAGGCGGATCTCAGTGAAGAACCCGCGGCCCTTCTTCCTTATCAAATTCGCCTTCGACCATACGGCCGGCCATCTGTACGCCGACGCTCAACATCGCTTTCGCGATTTCCACATGCTGGCCTTGCAGGAATGCTTTAGCATCCTCGGAGAAATCCAGCGTCACCAGAGAACCCTCGTCCTCAGCCCTGCGCAGTTCGATTCGGCCGTCTGGTAACTCGACAATTTCTAGAAAGGACGTTGGCATATAGGTCTGTTCTCCACGAAAGGCAGGGATTATATAGACATCATTCGGGCTTCGCTCGGGATCTTGACCAGCAGCATGTTTCAGATTGCCACCGTGTCAATTGTCCTCAGCATTCGTTCAAGCCTTCGCGAAAGCGGATTGCCAGGCCCTTGAGATTCTGCCGCCAGCTCTCCAGCTCTTCCCGACTCAACTCCTGCGGCGCCTCTTCTTCATCGAGATTAATGGCCTGAATCAATGGCTGTGTCACATCGCCCTTGGGCTTGTGTGGCACCCGTGGCGGCTGGAACAACGCTGAGTGCGCCGCCAGCAATTTCGCCAGCCAGGTTTCAGGGTTACCAGCCAGCTCAACCATCTCGGCCAGTTCCGGGATCGCAATCGATTCCAGGACTTCGCGAGTCAGCAACGCTTCTGCTCGCGATGCATTGGCCTGAGGCAGACGATAAAAACCGGCGATCTCGTGACACAGTCCCAGAAGCGCGCCATAGAGGTGAAACAATGCTGATTCGCGGCCAGCTTGAATCAACGCCAACGAATTCATCGCCCGCCCCTCTTCGGCGCGAGCCAGAGCCTCCAGTGACAGGCCGGCGAAATAGATCTTCTGATTGGTGCGGGTATAGAGTTCGTGCGCCATGCCGGCAGTCTCCACAGCGAAATAATTGCGTCACACAGACCCGACAGTGTCGTGGATCAGCGGATCCGACCGCAAGCACAAAACAAAAAGGCCGCATGAAAACCCGAGGGTCATCATGCGGCCTTTTGTGGATCAGGCTAACGCTTACTCAGCCTTGGCTTTCGTACGCTTGTCTTCAACAGTCCACTTGCCACCGTCGTAGAACGCTTTCCAGCCGGTAGGCTTGCCGTCGACCTCGGTCTGCACATATTGCTCCTTGGTCTTGCGGCTGTAACGGATTACTGCCGGCAGACCATCAGGATCCTTCTGCGGTGCTTCGCAGAGGAAGTGGTACTTCGGATCGATCTCATCCTTGTGCGGCAGAATCTCGATCACCAGCGGAGCACGGGTCTCGCGGTTTTTCGGGAACTGGCTAGCCGCCAGGAACAGACCGGAAGCACCGTCGCGCAGAATGTAGGTGTCGTTGACCTTTTCACATTTCAGCTCAGGCATCTTCACCGGGTCCATCTTCGGCGGCGCCGCGTCACCACTCTTCAGCAGTTTGCGGGTGTTCTTGCAGGTCGGGTTGGTGCAACCGAAGAACTTACCGAAACGGCCAGTCTTGAGCTGCATCTCGCTGCCGCACTTGTCGCATTCCAGGCTCGGACCTTCGTAGCCCTTGATGCGGTAGTTGCCCTCTTCGATTTCATAGCCGGCACAATCCGGGTTGTTACCGCAGATGTGCAGTTTGCGCTTCTCGTCGAGCAGGTAGGCGTCCATCGCGGTGCTGCAGATCGGGCAGCGATGCTTGCCGCGCAGCACCAGCGACTCCGACTCGCCCTCGTCGTCCGCAGCGATCTCGTCGCCCGGCACCAGGTTGACGGTGGCCTTGCAGCGCTCTTTTGGTGGCAGGCTGTAACCCGAGCAACCGAGGAACACGCCGGTCGATGCCGTACGGATCTGCATCGGACGACCGCACGTGGTGCACGGAATATCAGTCATGACCGGCTGGTTGGCACGCATGCCGCTTTCCGGGTTCTCGGCCACTTCGAGCTTCTTCTTGAAGTCGCCGTAGAACTCGTCCAGCACGTTTTTCCAGTCGCGCTCGCCCTGAGCCACATCATCGAGGTTCTCTTCCATGCCGGCGGTGAAGCCGTAGTCCATGAGGTTCGAGAAGCTCTCCGACAGACGCTCGGTGACGATATCGCCCATCTTTTCCGAGTAGAAACGACGGTTGTGCAGGGTCACGTAGCCGCGATCCTGAATAGTCGAAATGATCGCTGCGTAAGTCGAAGGACGACCGATGCCGCGTTTTTCCATTTCCTTGACCAGGCTGGCTTCCGAGTAACGGGCCGGCGGCTTGGTGAAATGCTGCGACGGATCGAGCTTGATCAGCTTCATTGCATCGCCCTGCGCCATGTCCGGCAGAACATCGTCATCGCCAGGCTTGGTGATTTGCGGCAGAACGCGGGTGTAACCGTCGAACTTGAGGATGCGGCCTTTGGCACGCAGCTCGAAGTCGCCAGCGGCAACGCTGACGGTGGTCGACAGATATTGCGCCGGCAGCATCTGGCAAGCGAGGAACTGGCGCCAGATCAACTCGTAGAGGCGCTCAGCATCACGCTCCATGCCTGCAAGCTTGCTTGGCGTGGTGTTGGCATCGGAAGGACGAATCGCTTCGTGAGCCTCTTGTGCGCCTTCCTTGCTGCTGTAGACGTTCGGCGTTTCCGGCAGGTACTTCTTGCCGAACTCGTCCTCGATATAGGTACGCGCCATCGCCACGGCATCAGCCGAGAGGTTGGTCGAGTCGGTACGCATATAAGTGATGTAGCCGGCTTCGTACAGACGCTGGGCCATCATCATGGTTTTCTTCACGCCGAAGCCCAGGCGGTTGCTCGCAGCCTGCTGCAGGGTGGAGGTGATGAACGGCGCCGACGGCTTGCTGCTGGTCGGCTTGTCTTCGCGCTTGACGATGCTGTAGCTGGAGGACTTGAGCTTCTCCAGCGCAGCCGTGGCCTGGGATTCGTTGAGCGGCTTGAAGGCTTCGCCCTTCTCGCGCGCCACTTCGAAACGTACGGTCGAACCCTTGGCGGTGCCGAGGTCGGCGTGCACTTCCCAGTACTCTTCCGGGTTGAATGCACGAATCTCGCGCTCACGCTCCACCACCAGTTTCACGGCAACCGATTGCACGCGACCGGCCGACAGGCCACGGGCGATCTTGGCCCACAGCAGCGGCGAGACCATGTAACCCACAACGCGGTCGAGGAAACGACGCGCCTGCTGGGCATTTACACGATCAATGTCCAGCTCGCCCGGCTCGGAGAAAGCTTCCTGAATCGCCTTCTTGGTGATTTCGTTGAACACCACGCGCTTGTAGCGGCTGTCGTCACCACCGATGGCTTCGCGCAGGTGCCAGGCAATGGCTTCCCCCTCGCGATCCAAGTCGGTTGCGAGATAGATGGTGTCAGCATCCTTGGCGAGCCGGCGCAGCTCTTCGATGACCTTCTCTTTGCCCGGGAGGATCTCGTACTGAGCTTTCCAGCCATGCTCCGGATCGACACCCATGCGCGAGACCAGTTGCTTGCGCGCTTTCTCTTTCGGCGTGAGCACCGGCCCCTCGCCCGCGGCAGCCTTGCCGCGCTTGGCGGCTGGCTCTTTGCTGGCGCTAGCCGAACCGCTGGTGGGCAGGTCTCGGATATGGCCGATACTCGACTTCACCACGTATTGGTTGCCCAGATACTTGTTGATGGTCTTGGCCTTAGCCGGGGATTCCACAATGACCAGCGATTTGCCCATGGATCAGAAAATTCCTGAATTCTAGAAGTGAAAGGCGGTTGGCGCCTGACGCGGCACCGCTATATATAGTGGCTACAAGGTGAGGTCAAGCACAGGGTTCTGTGCGCACTCGCCTTATGCCTTGGAAAAAAGGCTCGGTTCGGCGTGCACCAAAGCAAAGCGTGGCACCTGCTCGCCGTCAACCTCGACCGACTCGACGAACATGCTCAAAGGGCGTACCCAAAAGCCGTAATCGCCATACAGGGCTTGGTAAAACACCACTTCTTCTTCGGTCTCGGAATGCCGCGCAACATTGAATACACGGTACTGCTGACCTTTGTAATGTTTGTAGAGCCCAGGTTGTATCGGCATGCTTCGGCCCTCACTCAAATTTTTTCAAAATAAATAAAA
Organism: Pseudomonas sp. MIS38; assembly: GCF_019891575.1. NCBI lineage: Bacteria > Pseudomonadati > Pseudomonadota > Gammaproteobacteria > Pseudomonadales > Pseudomonadaceae > Pseudomonas > Pseudomonas sp. MIS38. The sequence continues at coordinate 26,130 of NZ_JAFLXF010000028.1, read as the reverse complement.
AAATAAATCCACAAAAAACAAAAACCGGGGCACTGGGCCCCGGCTTCCATCGACGAGACGCTTAAACGCGTTCGAAGACGGTGGAGATGCCTTGGCCGAGACCAATGCACATAGTGGCCACCCCAAAGGTGCCGCTATTCTGCTTCATCACGTTCAGCAAGGTGCCGGAAATACGGGCACCGGAGCAACCGAACGGGTGACCCAGGGCGATCGCGCCGCCGTGCAGGTTAACCTTCTCGTTCATCTTGTCGAGCACTTTCAGATCTTTCAGCACTGGCAGGGCCTGTGCAGCGAAAGCTTCGTTGAGCTCGAAGAAGTCGATATCGTTGATGCCAAGGCCCGCACGCTTCAGGGCTTTTTGTGTCGCCGGCACTGGACCATAGCCCATGATCGCCGGATCCACACCCGCCACTGCCATCGAACGGATCACGGCCATCGGCTGGATCCCCAGATCCTGTGCACGCTGCGCCGACATCACGATCATGCACGAAGCACCATCGGTGATCTGCGACGAAGTACCGGCTGTCACGGTGCCGCCTTTTGGATTGAAGGCAGGTTTGAGGGCCGCCAGACTTTCCAGGGTGGTTTCCGGACGAATGGTTTCGTCGTAGTCGAACAGCTTCAGGAAGCCGTTTTCGTCGTAGCCCTGCATCGGGATGATTTCGTCTTTGAACTTGCCTTCCACCGTCGCTTTATGGGCGAGCTGGTGGGAGCGCACGCCAAAGGCATCCTGCTGCTCACGAGTGATGCCGTGCATCTTGCCGAGCATTTCCGCGGTCAGACCCATCATGCCCGAGGCTTTCGCCGCGTACAGCGACATGTGCGGGTTCGGATCGACACCGTGCATCATGCTCACGTGGCCCATATGCTCGACGCCGCCAACCACGAATACGTCACCGTTGCCGGTCATGATCGCTTGCGCTGCAGTGTGCAGGGCGCTCATCGACGAGCCGCACAGACGGCTGACGGTCTGGCCGGCCGAGGTGTGCGGGATCTGGGTCATCAGCGACGCCATGCGCGCGATGTTCCAGCCCTGCTCCAGGGTCTGGTTCACACAGCCCCAGATCACGTCCTCGACTTCAGCAGGATCGACCTTGGCGTTGCGTTCCAGCAGTTTGCTGATCAGGTGCGCCGACATGTCTTCGGCGCGGGTGTTGCGGTGCATGCCGCCCTTGGAGCGGCCCATCGGAGTACGACCGAAGTCGACAATCACGACGTCTCTAGGATTCAAGCTCATAAGTTCACTCTCACTCTAGTTGGGGGCGCTTAACCGAAGAAGCTCTGGCCGTTTTTGGCCATTTCGCGCAGCTTCGCGGTCGGGTGGTACAGCGCGCCCAAATCAGCGTACTGGTCAGCCAGGGCAACGAACTCGGCCACACCGATCGAATCGATGTAGCGCAGCGCACCGCCACGGAATGGAGGGAAACCGATACCGTAGACCAGACCCATGTCGGCTTCGGCGGCGGTTTCAACGATGCCGTCTTCCAGGCAGCGCACGGTTTCCAGGCACAGCGGGATCATCATCCAGTTGATGATGTCTTCGTCAGTGACTTCGCGCTGCTCGTAAACGATCGGCTTGAGCACTTCCAGCACCGACGGATCGGCAACCTTCTTCTGCTTGCCTTTCTTGTCGGCTTCGTAGACGTAGAAGCCCTTGCCGTTCTTCTGGCCCAGACGCTTGGCCTCGTACAGCACGTCGATGGCCGAGCGACGATCATCCTTCATGCGATCCGGGAAGCCTTCAGCCATCACGTCACGACCGTGGTGACCGGTGTCGATGCCGACCACGTCCATCAGGTACGCCGGGCCCATCGGCCAGCCGAATTTTTCCATGACCTTGTCGATGCGGACGAAGTCCACACCAGCGCTGACCAGCTTGGCGAAACCGCCGAAATACGGGAACAGAACGCGGTTGACCAGGAAGCCCGGGCAGTCGTTGACGACGATCGGGTTCTTGCCCATTTTCTTGGCGTAGGCAACGGTTGTGGCAATCGCCAGCTCGCTGGACTTCTCGCCACGGATCACTTCCACCAGCGGCATCATGTGCACCGGGTTGAAGAAGTGCATGCCGACGAAGTTTTCCGGGCGCTTGAGGGCCTTGGCCAGCAGGCTGATGGAAATGGTCGAGGTGTTGGACGCGAGGATGGTGTCCTCTTTGACCTTGTCTTCGACTTCAGCCAGCACAGCTTGCTTGACCTTCGGGTTCTCGACCACGGCTTCAACAACCAGATCGACGTGACCGAAGTCACCGTAGGACAGGGTCGGACGAATACCGTTGAGCACTTCAGCCATTTTCGCGGCGGTCATGCGGCCTTTGTCAACGCGACCAACCAGCAGTTTGGCGGCTTCGGCCAGACCCTGCTCGATACCGTGTTCGTTGATGTCCTTCATCAGGATCGGCGTGCCTTTGGAGGCCGACTGATAGGCGATACCGCCGCCCATGATGCCGGCGCCCAGTACGGCAGCCTGCTTCACGTCCTTGGCGATTTCATCGTAAGCCTTGGCCTTTTTCTTCAGTTCCTGATCGTTCAGGAACAGACCGATCAAGCTCTGCGCGGCAGAGGTCTTGGCCAGTTTGACGAAACCGGCGGCTTCGACTTCCAGCGCCTTGTCACGACCGAAGTTCGCGGCTTTCTGGATGGTCTTGATCGCTTCGACCGGCGCCGGGTAATTCGGGCCTGCCTGCCCTGCCACGAAACCTTTGGCGGTTTCGAAAGCCATCATTTGTTCAATGGCGTTCAACTTGAGTTTTTCAAGTTTTGGCTGACGCTTGGCCTTGTAGTCGAACTCGCCGGAGATGGCGCGTTTGATCAGCTCAAGGGCAGCTTCCTGCAGCTTCTCCGGAGCAACCACGGCGTCGACGGCGCTGACTTTCAGCGCGTCCTCAGGACGGTTTTCCTTACCGGCGGCAATCCACTCGATGGCGTTATCGACGCCAATCAGGCGCGGCAGACGCACGGTGCCGCCGAAGCCTGGGTAGATGCCTAGTTTGACTTCCGGCAGACCGATCTTGGCCTTGGTCGACATGACGCGGTAGTCCGCCGCCAGGCACATTTCCAGACCGCCACCCAGGGCGATGCCGTTAATCGCGGCCACGGTCGGAACGTTGAGGTCTTCGAAATCGCTGAAGATCTTGTTGGCTTCGAGATTGCCAGCAACCAGCTCGGCATCCGGCAGCTTGAAGTTGTCGACAAATTCGGTGATGTCGGCGCCGACGATGAACACGTCCTTGCCACTGCTGACGATCACGCCCTTGATCGAAGCATCTGCCTTGATGGTGTCCACGGCCTGACGCAGTTCGTTCAGGGTAAGACGGTTGAACTTGTTGACGGACTCACCCTTGAGGTCGAATTTCAATTCGACGATGCCACTTTCAAGAGCTTTAACCGTGATGGCTTTACCTTCGTAAATCATCAACTGATCTCCACGATATGGAAGCTGAACAGTACACGTCGGACGCAGGTAAATGGCTCGGCAGGACGCTTTTTCGTCGATGCTGACGCCAATCCACCCGGCACACCCGCCAACGCGATAGTCGGGATTCTGTAGGAGCAGTCTGTAAGACAAACGCTCAATTCATACGCCCGTTTGATTTGGGTACGTCACCTTCACGGAATTTCCAACAATTGTCAATCGCCCAAAATACGGGTTGAAATGCGACTTTGTGGTCATTTCCGTTGCACACAGATCCGCAACACGCAGCTGCATGCAAAGCCATTCATAGAATCAATAGTTAGAAAAGTCGCCCTAATTCCCGGCGAGCCTTGTTTAACAGGCTACGCTGGCTGGACTACAGGGAGATTCGCTGCCACTAAAAAACGAGTCAGCGATAAAAAACAGTTACCGGCCTGCCTGGCCACCCAGCCCGATGAATCATGTCGGGCTTTTTATTGCTCGTCTGCCGGACGCTCCCCACCCTTGCAGTGGGAAAAGTCCGCGAGTCAGGCCAGCGCTTTCAGAGTCGCGTCGATAGCCTGCAAAACCGTGGCTTCGCCCTTCTCGCCCCAGTACAGCGCGATCATCTGCTTGTCGGCCTCGACCTTGAACACGTTGCCCGGCAACTTTTCGAAATGATCGAGCAGCAACCGGTCCTCGCAGACTTCCTGCCACTGATTGACCCATACCCCCGGCGATTTCTGCCAGTAGGTCCAGCACGCCGGCTGAGTGCCACGCCGTGGCCGATGATATTGCGCGCACGGGCTGGGCGGCTCCTGAGACAGCCAGTGCGGCCACTCCTGAGGCGCCAGCTGCATGGCCAGCCCGATGCGTCGCGCCTCCATGCGCAGGGCCATGCGGCCGCTCTGCACGCGCGACGGGCGCAACCACGCCAGTGGACTCAAAACCACCAGCAGGATTGACACCACCAACCAGACCGTCATATCTCTACTCCCGACTTAAGGTGAGCGCATTGTGTCACTTTGGAACCAATGCGCTTGAAACCAGCCATACTTAACAATATTGAACCGTCACGAGGAGCACCTCATGCCCTACAACCATATCCTGGTCGCCGTAGACCTGACCGAAGAGTGCGACCCTGTGATTCACCGCGCCCGAGAGCTGTCGGCGAGCAATAGCGCCAAGCTGTCGCTGGTGCATATCGTCGAACCGATGGCGATGGCGTTTGGCGGCGACGTGCCGATGGATCTGTCACAACTGCAACAGCAGCAGTTCGATCAGGCCAAGGAGCGACTTGAACGCCTGAAAGCCAAATACGCCGAACTTGAGGGCGCCAATTGCCACCTGACCTATGGCCAGCCACGCCAGGAAATCCATCATTTCGCCAAGGAAAACCATTGCGACCTGATCGTAGTCGGCAGCCACGGCCGTCATGGTCTGGCGCTATTGCTGGGCTCCACAGCCAACGACGTGTTGCATGGCGCCCCTTGCGATGTGCTCGCGGTGCACCTGATCAAACGCTGAAACACAAAACCCTGTGGGAGCGAGCTTGCTCGCGAAGGCGTCGGCACATTCAACATTGATGCTACCTGACATACCGCTTTCGCGAGCAAGCTCGCTCCCACATTGGAATCTTCACCTATATCCGTATATGAAAAGCCCGGCGTTCATCACTGAACGCCGGGCTTTTTCATGGCCGGATCAATCAGGCATCCAGCTCGGCCCAACGCTCCACCAGTGCATCCAGCTCAGCCTGCAACTGCTCCAGCGAAGCAATCACCTTGGCCGTTTCTGCTGGCGGACGCTGATAGAAGCCGGCTTCAGCCATTTCGGCTTCGACGGCCGCGATCTGCTGCTCCTTGGCATCGATGTCGCCCGGTAACGCTTCCAGCTCGCGCTGCAGCTTGTAGCTCAGCTTCTTCTTGGCTGCTGGCGCAGCAGCGGCAGGTGCAGCAGCCACAACCGGCTCAGCGGTAACCACCGCCGAATTCAGATCAGCCTTGCCCGACTTGCTCTCGGTCACGCCCAGCAGACGCGGCGAGCCGCCCTGACGGATCCAGTCCTGATAGCCACCGACGTATTCACGCACCTGCCCCTCGCCTTCGAAGACCAGGGTGCTGGTGACCACGTTGTCGAGGAATGCCCGGTCGTGGCTGACCATCAGCACGGTGCCGTTAAAGGTCAGCAGCACTTCTTCGAGCAGCTCGAGGGTTTCCACGTCGAGGTCGTTGGTCGGTTCGTCGAGTACCAGCAGGTTCGCCGGTTTGCTGAACAGTTTCGCCAGCAACAGGCGTGCACGCTCACCACCGGACAGCGCCTTGACCGGCGTGCGCGCACGCTGCGGGCTGAACAGGAAGTCGCCGAGGTAGCTCAGGACGTGGCGGCTCTGGCCGTCGATATCGATGAAGTCGCGACCTTCGGCGACGTTGTCGATCACGGTCTTTTCCAGATCCAGTTGATGGCGCAACTGGTCGAAGTACGCCACATCGATTCGGGTGCCTTCTTCCACTTTGCCGCTGGTGGGCTGCAGACCGCTGAGCATCAGTTTCAGCAGGGTGGTCTTGCCGGTGCCGTTGGCGCCGAGCAGGCCGATACGGTCGCCGCGCTGCAGGACCATCGAGAAGTCCTTGATCAGGTACGGACCGTCCGGGTGATGGAAGCTGACATTTTCCAGCACCATCACTTGCTTGCCCGACTTCTCGGCGGTTTCCAGCTGAATATTGGCCTTGCCGGTGCGCTCGCGACGTTCGCTGCGCTCAACACGCAGGGCTTTCAAGGCACGCACGCGACCTTCGTTGCGGGTACGACGGGCCTTGATGCCCTGACGAATCCACACTTCTTCCTGAGCCAGGCGCTTGTCGAACAGCGCATTGGCGGTTTCTTCCGCGGCCAGCGCGGCTTCCTTGTGCACCAGGAAGCTGGCGTAATCGCCGTTCCAGTCGATCAGGCCGCCGCGATCCAGTTCGAGGATGCGCGTGGCGAGGTTTTGCAGGAAAGAACGGTCGTGCGTGATGAACAGCACGGCGCCCTGGAAATCCTTCAGGGCCTCCTCGAGCCAGGCAATCGCACCGATGTCCAGGTGGTTGGTCGGTTCGTCGAGCAGCAGCAGATCCGGTTCGGACACCAGCGCCTGCGCCAGCAGCACGCGACGGCGCCAGCCGCCGGACAACTCGGCGAGGGTCTTGTCGGCCGGCAGTTGCAGACGGCTCAGGGTGCTGTCGACCAGGGTCTGCAAGCGCCAGCCGTCACGGGCTTCGAGGTCATGCTGAACGTGCATCAGCTTGTCCAGATCGGCGTCGGTAACGATGTTCTGGCTCAGGTGATGGTATTCGGCGAGCAAGGCGCCAACGCCGTCGAGGCCTTCGGCAACCACGTCGAATACGGTCCGCCCGTCGGCCACCGGCAATTCTTGCGGCAATTCACCGATTTTCAGACCGGGGGCACGCCACACCGAGCCGTCATCGGGCTTCTGGTCGCCCTTGACCAGTTTCATCATGCTGGATTTGCCAGTGCCGTTGCGGCCGATGATGCACACCCGCTCACCACGGGCGATCTGCCAGGACACCTTGTCCAACAACGGCATCGCGCCGAATGCAAGGGACACATCGCTGAATTTGAGCAGGGTCATGAGCTTCTCCAAAAACCGGGCGCGCATTCTACCTGAGTTAGGCTCTCAGCAGGCCGGCAATTTGTCTGCCGAAGCACTCTGCACAACATTTGTTGCGAACTTGTGCTGCAAGACCGGCAAAGCTTTCGCCCGTTGCTGGCAAAAGGCTAAGCTACAGACAATTCAGTGCTGGCCGCGGCCGGTGCTTGTCATGATTTCTCTGCCCGGATGTCTCATGCGCAGTCGCCTTTTCAGTGTCTTGTCCTGTTTGCTACTCACCGCCGCTGCCGCTCAATCCGCCCAGGCGGTGGACCTGTCCACCCAACGCCAGTATTACGATGAAGCCAAGCGTGCCTTGGCCAAGGGCGATACCGGCCCGTACTTCCGTTATAGCCAGGCCCTCGCCGATTACCCGCTGGAACCGTACCTGGCCTACGACGAACTGACCGCGCGTCTGAAAACCGCGAGCAACGCCGAAATCGAGAAGTTCCTCGCCGAGCACGGCGACCTGCCGCAGGCCAACTGGATGAAACTGCGCTGGTTGCGCTGGCTCGCCGACCGTGGCGATTGGGCGACCTTCACCAAGTATTACGATCCGAAACTCAACTTCACCGAACTGGACTGCCTCAATGCGCAGTTCCAGATCAGCAGCGGCCACAAGGCCGAGGGCTATGCCAACGCCGACAAACTGTGGCTGACCGGTAAATCGCAACCGGCTGCCTGTGACGGGCTATTCGGGATCTGGGCCGCCGACGGCCAGTTGACCGAACAGAAACGCTGGGAACGCACCAAACTCGCCGCCCAGGCGCGCAACTATCCACTGGCTAACAGTCTGGTCAACGGCCTGACCACCCTCGCCCCGCGCGGTCGGCTGCTGGTAGATGTGGCGCAGAAACCCGAGCTGCTCAATCAGCCGTCGCGCTTCACCCCGGCCGACGAGCCGATGTCCGACGTGGTCAGCCTCGGCCTGCGCCGCCTCGCCCGTCAGGATCCGGACAAGGCCATGGCCCTGCTCGACGGATACGCCAGCAGCATGCATTTCTCCCGTGACGAGAAAGTCGCGATTGCCCGGGAAATCGGCCTGACCCTGGCCCGGCGCTTCGACAGCCGCGCGCTGGACGTGATGACCAAATACGATCCGGAACTGCGTGACAACACCGTGTCCGAATGGCGCCTGCGTCTGCTGCTGCGACTGGCACGCTGGGACGATGCGTATCAGTTGACTCGTCGTCTGCCACAGGATCTGGCGACCACCAACCGCTGGCGTTACTGGCAGGCCCGCAGCCTGGAACTGGCGCAACCGCAGAACCCGGAAGCGCAGACCCTGTACAAAAATCTGGCGAAGGAACGCGACTTCTACGGTTTCCTCGCTGCCGACCGCTCGCAACTGCCTTACTCGCTGATGAACAAGCCGCTGGTACTCAGTCAGGCCACCATCAACAAGGTGCGCAACACTCCCGGCGTGCGGCGCGCGCTGGAATTCCATGCGCGTGGGCAGATCGTTGACGGGCGCCGCGAGTGGTATCACGTCAGTCGCCATTTCAATCGTGACGAAATGGTCGCTCAGGCCAAACTGGCCTACGACCTGAAATGGTATTTCCCGGCCATCCGCACCATCAGTCAGGCGCAATACTGGGACGACCTGGATATCCGCTTCCCGATGGCCCACCGCGACACCCTGGTGCGTGAAGCCAAGACGCGCGGCCTGCACTCAAGCTGGGTGTTCGCCATCACCCGCCAGGAAAGTGCCTTCATGGACGACGCCCGCTCCGGCGTTGGTGCCAGCGGTCTGATGCAGTTGATGCCCGGCACTGCCAAGGAAACCGCACGCAAGTTCAGCATCCCGCTGGCCTCGCCGCAGCAAGTGCTCGATCCGGACAAGAACATCCAGCTCGGCGCCGCTTACCTGAGCCAGGTGCACAGCCAGTTCAACGGCAACCGCGTGCTCGCCTCCGCCGCCTACAACGCCGGCCCCGGCCGCGTGCGCCAGTGGCTGCGCGGTGCCGATCACCTGAGCTTCGACGTGTGGGTGGAAAGCATCCCGTTCGACGAAACCCGCCAGTACGTGCAAAACGTGCTGTCATACTCGGTGATCTACGGGCAGAAGCTCAATTCGCCGCAGCCGCTGGTGGACTGGCATGAGCGGTATTTCGACGATCAATGACAGGTGCTGAATACCTGAAATGAAAATTGCCCGCATCAATCGATGCGGGCATTTTTTTTGCCGTCAGCAAAGATCTGCGGCAGTTCTACACCGCCACCGCATGCCCATCGTTGAACTGCAGCGCTGCCAACCGCGCATACAGCGGATTGCTTACGATCAGTTCCTGATGGGTACCGATGGCCACCAGGCTACCCTGATCCATCACCGCGATCCGGTCGGCGTTTTTCACTGTGGCCAGGCGATGCGCGATTACCAATGTGGTGCGATTTTGCATCAGGCTTGGCAACGCTTCCTGAATCAAGTGCTCGCTCTGCGCATCGAGGGCGCTGGTGGCTTCGTCCAGCAGCAGAATCGGCGCATCCACCAGCAACGCGCGGGCAATCGCCAGGCGTTGACGCTGGCCGCCGGAAAGTCCGAGGCCGGCGTCTCCCAAGTGGGTCTGATAGCCATTGGGCATCTTCTCGATGAAGTCATGGGCGTGGGCAATTCTTGCCGCTTCCTTGACCTGTTCCAGCGTCGCATCTGCATTGCCGTAACGAATATTCTCTTCGACGCTGCCGAAAAACAGCGCAGGCGATTGCGAGACCAGGGCGAAATTGCGGCGCAGATCCAGCGGGTCGAGGCTGGTCAGCGGCACACCATCTATCAGGATCCGGCCTTCAAGCGGGTCGTAGAAGCGCAACAGCAAGTCATACACCGTGGACTTGCCGGCACCGGATGGCCCGACAAGGGCCAGGGTCTCGCCGGCCCTGATGGTCAGGCTCAAGCCGTTGACGGCGTAGCTGTCCGGACGTGACGGGTAGGAGAAACGCACATTCTGCAATTGCAGCTCGCCCTTGATCCGTTCTGGCAATGTCACCAGTCCGATGCTCGGTGGCTGGATGATGTTCTGCGAACTGAGCAGTTCCGCAATGCGCTCAGCGGCACCCGCCGCACGCTGCAACTCGCCGATGACTTCACTCAACGTGCCGATCGCACTGCCGACGATCAGGCTGTAGAAAACGAACGCTGCCAGCTCACCACCGGTAATGCGCCCGGCAATCACGTCCATGCCGCCGACCCACAACATCACCGCCACCGCGCCGAGCACCAGCACGATCACCACGGTGATCATCCAGGAGCGCTGAAAGATGCGCTTGCGCGCGGTATCGAACGCGTCCTCGACGGTCGAGGCGAAACGCCGCTCGTCCTGCACCTGATGGTTGTAGGCTTGCACGGTCTTGATCTGGCCCAGGGTTTCGGAGACATAGCTGCCAATGTCGGCGACCCGGTCCTGACTCAGCCGCGACAGATTACGCACGCGCCGACCGAAAATCAGAATCGGCGCGACCACGAACGGCAAGGCAATCACCACGATGCTGGTGAGTTTCGGGTTGGTGATAAACAGCAGGACCACCCCGCCGATCACCATCAACAGGTTGCGCAGAAACATCGACAGTGACGAGCCGATCACCGATTGCAGCAACGTGGTGTCGGCAGTCAGTCGGGACTGGATCTCCGAACTGCGGTTGTTTTCATAAAACCCGGGGTGCAGATACACCAGATGGTTGAACACCTCGCGCCGGATGTCCGCCACACAGCGCTCACCGATCCACGACACCCAGTAAAAACGCGCGAACGTGCCGACTGCCAGGCCCAGAACCATCAGCATGAAGATACCGATGCTCTGGTTCAGTTGGTGCGGCGACTGCGTCATGAAGCCCCGATCGACCAGCAATTTGATCCCCTGCCCCATCGACAAAGTGACCGCCGCGGTGACGATCAGCGCCAGCAGTGCAGCGCCGACTTGCCAACGATAAGGCGCCAGAAACCGGCTGGTCAGGCTCAGCGCTCGACGGTGCCGGGAAGAAAGCTTCGAGATCATTCAGGTACACATCCGTGTTGGTGAAAGGGCTAGCCTAAACCTTCTATGGGGCGGAACTCTGTAAATCACAATGAGTCAGGTTAAATATGCCCCCAAAGACTAGGCCATAGTTGCTATTGGTCTAATGTCCCGGTTGAGACGAGCGGTCATTTCTGTTGGACTGGAGGTGCCGCTTTTGACAGACCCAAGGGTGTTGTCACAGCCTGGTCACGTGGCGGTTTTAATCTACGTGCACAACCTGATGAGGAGACAGGCCATGTCCTTGCAACACAGCAGCGATGACAAGATTCAAGTGATCCGCACCAAGCCCGGCCAACCTCTGGGTTGCTCGATTATCGACAAGGATGGGCGTGAAGTACCGATCACTGAAGACATGATCCAGGACGCGTGCCGCGAACTGGAGAAGCGATTGGTCAAGCCTGCCGAACAAAAGTGATATAGCCACCGTCTTCCTGACCCGGCCCCTGTTTGGCCGGGTTTTTTCTGCCTGCCGTTTTGTTCTGCGCAGGGATTTTCAGACAGCCACCGCCCCCAGCGCCGCCACAATCTGTTGCAACTGCGGCGAATCACCGTCGATCCGCACCTTCAGCCCCTCGATCTCGCGCCGCACCGGATACTGCTTGCGCAACACATCGAAGGCCGCACGCTGTTCACCGACATTGCCTACAAGACTCCGGCGAAAATCCGCGTCATCGCGGCGTGGGTCGTACACCCCGCGGCACAGCATCGCCAGCGCCCAGGCCGGATCGCTGTCGGCGTGCAGGGTCACTTCTGACAGCCACGGTGCCGGCAACAGGTCACTGAGCTGGATGCTCGGCGGCTGACCGATAAACTCGCAATAAGCCTGATAGATCTGCGCCGTACCGCGCTGTTTGCCATCGAGGCTGTAACCGGCAATGTGCGGCGTGGCCAACACGCAGAGTTCGGCGAGGGCGACATCGACTTCAGGCTCGGCTTCCCAGACGTCGAGCACCGCTTGCAGGTCTTCACGCGCAAGCAGCACTTTGCGCAACGCAGCGTTATCCACCACCGGTCCACGCGCGGCATTGATCAGCCAGGTGCCGGGTTGGAGCTGTTGCAAACGCTGTTCGTCAAACAGATGCCAGGTCGCGCCTTCGCCGGTGCGCGTCAGCGGCGTGTGCAGGCTGATCACGTCGCACTGCTCGATGATCTGCTCAAGGCTGACGTAATCGCCGCCCTCGGCTGCCTGACGCGGCGGATCGCAAACTTTGACATTCCAGCCCAGGCCCTTGAGGACCTTGATCAACCGGCCGCCGACTTCACCGGCACCGATGACGCCGTAAGTACGTTGTGGCAGACCTACGCCTTCAATTTCCGCCAAAGTCATCAGGCTGCCCAGCACGTAATCGACCACGCCCCGCGCATTGCAACCAGGCGCGCTGGACCAGCTGATGCCGGCCTCGTTGAAATAATCGAGATCCAGATGATCGGTACCGATGGTGCATGTGCCGACGAAACGCACTTTGCTGCCTTCGAGCAACGCGCGGTTGACGTTGGTCACCGAGCGCACCAGCAACACATCGGCCTGCTCGACCGTTGCACGATCGATGGAACGGCCCGGCACCCGGCGGATCTCGCCGAAACCGGCAAAAAAGGCATCAAGCAGCGGAATATTTTCGTCGGCAACAATCAGCATGGCGGGCTCCTTGAGGGGATCGGCAGTTTAGGTGCAGATCCACCGTTGAGCCAGCGCCACAGTGGATGGCATCGATGATTACAAATCCGCAACAGAGGATTTTTCCTGACTGTCACGTCAGCGGCGTAGAATGCGGCGCCTTGCGCATCAACACCTGTGGACGCTTTGCCTGTGAATTCTGTTACTGATCAACCTCTCGCTGCCTCACTCACCCGCCCCGCGCGAATTCGCCTGGAGTTCAGGAACCTGCTCGCCCTGGCCTTGCCGATCATCATCGCGCAACTGGCGACTACCGCGATGGGCTTCGTCGATGCGGTGATGGCCGGCCGCGTCGGGCCGAAAGATCTGGCGGCGGTAGCGCTGGGCAACTCGATCTGGGTCCCGGTGTTTCTGCTGATGACCGGCACCCTGCTGGCCACCACGCCGAAAGTCGCTCAGCGTTTCGGCGCCGGCACCCACAGCGAGATCGGCCCGATCGTGCGTCAGGCGCTGTGGCTGGCGCTGGTAGTCGGCCTGATCGCGACAGCGATGCTGGTCGCCGCCGAACCGGTGCTGCACCTGATGAAGGTCGATCCCGAGCTGATCGGCCCGTGCATGCAATACCTGCACGGCATTGCCAGCGGCCTGCCGGCGGTGGCGTTCTATCACGTGTTGCGCTGCACCAGTGACGGCATCGGCCGTACCCGCCCGGCGATGGTGCTGGGGCTGTGCGGTCTGGCGCTGAACATTCCGCTGAACTACATCTTCATCTATGGTCACTTCGGCGTGCCGGCCATGGGCGGCGTGGGTTGCGGCTGGGCCACGGCCATCGTGATGTGGGTCATGGCGCTGGGGCTGGCCGGTTACGAGCGCTGGGCGCCGGCCTATCGTTCGAGCGAGATCTTCAGCCGTTTCGACTGGCCACAATGGGCGGTGATCAAGCGTCTGCTGGCGATCGGTCTGCCGATTGGCATCGCGGTGTTTGCCGAGTCGAGCATCTTTGCGGTGATCGCCCTGCTGATCGGCAGCCTCGGCGCCACCGTGGTGGCCGGGCATCAGATCGCGCTGAACGTCAGCTCGCTGGTGTTCATGATTCCGTATTCGCTGGGCATGGCGGTGACCGTACGCGTCGGCCAGGCACTGGGTCGTGAAGAGCCGCGTGAAGCACGCTTTGCCGCCGGTGTCGGCATGGGCACTGCGTTGGCTTACGCCTGTATTTCGGCGAGCATGATGCTGTTGCTACGCGAGCCGATTGCGTCGATCTATACGGCTGATCCGACGGTGATCCACATCGCGGCGATGCTGATTGTGTACTCGGCGCTGTTTCAGTTTTCCGATGCGATCCAGGTGACGGCTGCCGGCGCTCTGCGCGGTTATCAGGACACCCGGGTGACGATGATCCTGACGCTGTTCGCCTACTGGGGCATCGGCCTGCCGGTGGGTTACGCCCTAGGCCTGACCGACTGGCTCGGCGAACCGCGTGGCCCGAGCGGCTTGTGGCAGGGTTTGATCGTCGGTTTGAGCTGCGCGGCGTTCATGCTGTCGATCCGCTTGACCCGCAGTGCGCGCAAACGTATTCGGATCAGTCGCAGCGCCGGCTAAACCCCTTACGCAGGACAAAAAAATGTGGGAGCGGGCTTGCTCGCGAAAACGGTGTGTCAGTCACTGTAAATGTCGACTGAAACACCGCTTTCGCGAGCAAGCCCGCTCCCACATTGGGTTTTTCGTTTGCCTGAGGGTCAGGCTTGTTTCTTGCGGATCCAGTACAGATAAGTACCAGCCTCTTCGTGTTGCCCCACCAGTTCGTGGTCGAGAAACACGCAGAACTTGGGAATGTCGCGACGGGTAGAGGGATCGGTGGCGATCACCTTGAGCAGGCCGCCAGGCACCAGGTCACGAATGTGCTGGTGCAGCATCATCACCGGCTCCGGGCAATTGAGACCGGTGGCGTCGAGGGTGCCGTCGACCGGGGTATCGATCATTTCACTCATGATTCACTCCTGAAACTGACCGGCATTGTCGCGCATTGCTGGGTGCTCAGTCATCTGTAGCGAGGGGATTTATCCCCGATGGCTTGCGGGGCGACCGCAAAGACTGGGGATGCGCTACATCCCATCGGGGATAAATCCCCTCACCACAGAGATCATTCCCACAGGGTTTAGTGGTGACTTAGCGGGATTTGGCTTTCTTGATGTCATGCCGACGCAAATGGCAGGTCACTTCCTCGCGGTCGTGATACAGCTGCTTGCAGCCAATATCCACCTTGATCCCGCGCGCCTTGAAGCCATCGGCGATGCGCTCGAGCAAGCGCTTCACTTCGGCATAACGCTGCTTCATCGGCAACTTGAGATTGACTACCGCTTCGCGGCAATGGCCCTCGCCGATCCACTCTTCAAGCATCGCCGCGTTACGCGCCGGCTTCTCGACGATGTCGCAGACCATCCAGTCCACCGGCTGCTTGGGCTTGAAGGTGAAGCCGTCGGCCATCAAGTGCTGCACCAGCCCGGTGTCCATCAGACTTTCAGCCATCGGGCCGTTGTCGATGGCGGTCACCAGCATGCCGCGGTTAACCAATTGCCAGGTCCAGCCGCCCGGTGCTGCGCCGAGGTCGACACCGGTCATGTCGCTGTGCAGGCGCTCGTCCCACTGATCACGCGGGATGAAGTGGTGCCAGGCCTCTTCCAGTTTCAAGGTCGAACGGCTGGGTGCCTCGCGCGGAAACTTCAGACGCGGAATGCCCATCGGCCACATCGCCGAGTTGCCGGCGTCCGCCATGCCGAGGAACACTTCGCGACCACTCTTGAAGGTCAGCAGCAGGCGCGGTTTGTTCGCGTCGTCCACCAGTTTGCCGGCGCCGGTCAGCGCCTTGCGCAGCGGGCCTTCGAATTTCTTGCAGAAGTTCGACAGCTCTTTGCCGTCGTTGGTGTCGACCACTTCCAGCCACAGGCTGCCGCAGACCGGGAAGTCCGCCATGTGCTCGAGGATCACGCTGATACGGTCGGTTTCCGGCAGATTGATGAAGACGCCACGCGCCCATTGCCGCGGGAAAATCAGCTCGGCAAAGCGTTGGCCGCGCATCAGGCGCTCGGCGCCGTCTGCTTCGGTGCAGACAAACTCGGCGTACGCGGTGGCCGGTTTGGCCTTGGCGTAGCCGGCGACGTTGAGTTGGGCGGCGAGGTCGGAAATCTCCGAACAGACTTCGCCTTCGAAGCCTGGCCGGCAATGCATGAATAGGGTGTTCATTCTTACTCCTGGGCAGAGGGCGGACATTCGGCCCCTGCACGCTGCTCAAGCCTTGCGGTGAAGCAAAGCCTGTCACGAAAACCGGCGCATGATAGCCGATGTCGGAACCTTGGACTTGCCCATAGAGTCCAGTTATTAGCCAGCTACTGAAAACAGGGCTACGTTGATAGCTCTGCCCGTCCCCTCCGTCCGTAGCCGTGCGGACTCAAAGGAGTGATCGTAATGCCGTCCCTCGATAGTCTGAAGACCCTTAAAACTCTACAAATCGACGATAAGACCTACCACTATTTCAGCCTGCCCGATGCCGCCAAGAGCCTTGGCAATATCGACCAGCTACCGATGTCGCTGAAAGTCCTGCTGGAAAACCTGCTGCGCTGGGAAGATGAAAAAACTGTCACCGGCGCCGACCTCAAGGCCATTGCCGCCTGGCTCAAGGAGCGCCGCTCCGACCGGGAAATCCAGTACCGCCCTGCCCGGGTATTGATGCAAGACTTTACCGGTGTACCTGCGGTGGTGGATCTCGCCGCGATGCGCGCCGCCATGGCCAAGGCCGGCGGTGATCCGCAGCGAATCAACCCGCTGTCGCCAGTGGATCTGGTGATCGACCACTCGGTAATGGTCGACAAATTCGCTACCCCAAGCGCCTTCGAACAGAACGTCGACATAGAGATGCAGCGCAACGGCGAGCGTTATGCGTTCCTGCGCTGGGGCCAGAGCGCCTTCGATAACTTCAGCGTGGTGCCACCAGGCACCGGGATCTGCCACCAGGTCAACCTCGAATACCTCGGGCGCACGGTGTGGACCAAGGATGAGGACGGCCGCACCTACGCCTTCCCCGACACGTTGGTCGGCACCGACTCCCACACCACCATGATCAACGGCCTCGGCGTACTCGGCTGGGGCGTCGGCGGGATCGAGGCGGAAGCCGCGATGCTCGGCCAACCGGTGTCGATGCTGATTCCGGAAGTGATCGGTTTCAAACTCACCGGCAAACTCAAGGAAGGCATCACCGCCACCGACCTGGTGCTGACCGTCACGCAGATGCTGCGCAAGAAAGGTGTGGTCGGCAAATTCGTCGAATTCTACGGTGACGGTCTCGCCGACCTGCCACTGGCCGACCGCGCGACCATCGCCAACATGGCCCCGGAATATGGCGCGACCTGCGGCTTCTTCCCGGTCGATGACGTAACCCTCGAATACCTGCGCTTGTCTGGTCGCCCGGCCGAAGTGGTGAAACTGGTGGAGGCCTACTCCAAGGCCCAAGGCCTGTGGCGCCTTCCCGGTCAGGAACCGGTGTTTACCGACAGCCTGGCGCTGGACATGGGCAGCGTCGAAGCCAGCCTGGCCGGACCAAAGCGCCCGCAGGATCGGGTTTCGCTGCCGAACGTGGCGCAGGCCTTCAGTGATTTCATGGACCTGCAATTCAAACCCACCAGCAAAGAAGAAGGTCGCCTGGAAAGCGAAGGCGGCGGTGGCGTGGCCGTGGGTAACGCTGATCTGGTGGGAGAAACCGAGTACGAATACGAAGGCCACACCTATCGCCTGAAAAACGGCGCGGTGGTGATCGCCGCGATCACCTCGTGCACCAACACCTCGAACCCGAGCGTGATGATGGCGGCCGGTCTGCTGGCGAAAAAAGCCGTGGAGAAAGGCCTGACCCGCAAGCCGTGGGTGAAGAGTTCGCTGGCACCCGGCTCGAAAGTGGTCACCGACTACTACAAGGCGGCGGGGCTGACGCAATACCTCGATCAACTGGGCTTTTCGCTGGTCGGTTATGGCTGCACCACGTGCATCGGCAACTCCGGGCCACTGCCGGAACCGATCGAGAAAGCCATTCAGAAAGCCGACCTCACCGTGGCGTCGGTGCTCTCCGGCAACCGCAACTTCGAAGGCCGGGTGCATCCGCTGGTCAAGACCAACTGGCTGGCCTCGCCACCGCTGGTCGTCGCCTACGCCTTGGCCGGCAGCGTGCGCACCGACATCAGCACTGAACCGCTGGGTAACGACCAGCAAGGCAATCCGGTGTACCTGCGCGACATCTGGCCGAGCAGCAAGGAAATCGCCGAGGCGGTGAATCAGGTGAACACCGCGATGTTCCACAAGGAATACGCCGAAGTGTTTGCCGGCGACGAGCAATGGCAAGCGATCCAGGTGCCGCAGGCCGCCACCTATGTGTGGCAGGACGACTCGACCTACATCCAGCATCCACCGTTCTTCGACGACATTTCCGGACCGTTGCCGGTGATCACCGACGTCAAGGGCGCGCGGGTTCTGGCGCTGTTGGGCGATTCGGTAACCACTGACCACATCTCCCCTGCCGGTAACATCAAAGCTGACAGTCCGGCCGGGCGCTATCTGCGCGAAAAAGGCGTGGAGCCGCGGGACTTCAACTCCTATGGCTCACGGCGTGGCAACCACGAAGTGATGATGCGCGGCACATTCGCCAACATCCGCATTCGTAACGAGATGCTCGGCGGCGAAGAAGGTGGCAACACAATCTACATCCCGAGCGGCGAGAAAATGCCGATTTATGATGCCGCCATGCTGTATCAGGCCTCGGGCACGCCGCTGGTGGTGATCGCCGGTCAGGAATACGGTACCGGCTCCAGCCGTGACTGGGCGGCCAAAGGCACCAACCTGCTGGGCGTCAAAGCGGTGATCGCTGAAAGCTTCGAGCGTATCCACCGTTCCAACCTGGTGGGCATGGGCGTGTTGCCGCTGCAGTTCAAGCTCGATCAGAACCGCAAGAGCCTGAACCTCACCGGCAAGGAAACCCTGGATATTCAGGGCCTGACCGGTGTCGAGCTGACGCCGCGCATGAACCTGACTCTGGTGATCACCCGTGAAGACGGGCGCCAGGAGAAAATCGAGGTGCTGTGCCGCATTGATACGTTGAATGAGGTGGAGTACTTCAAGTCCGGCGGGATTCTGCACTACGTGTTGCGGCAGCTGATCGCCTCTTGATTGCTTGATTCCTGTGGTGAGGGGATTCATCCCCGATGGACTGCGCAGCAGGCCCTTTTTTGAGGTCGCTTCGCTACCCATCGGGGATAAACCCCCTCGCTACAGGTGCTCGACACAAGCCTTCAGCGCTTTTGTACAGGCGAAAAAAAACCCGCCGAAGCGGGTTTTTCCCAAGACCATTATCGACTCCCTGTCGGCAGCGATCCTTGCTATGGTCGATCATCCGTGATCCTGAAACACTCCCTGTGTCTCAGTTGATGGGTGTAGATTACGCCGTGGATCCAATCGGCAATAGTCGCAAAAGCTACCACCGCGTGTAAGACATTCGCTATAAAAGCCCTTCCGAAAACCCTTAGCCCTCTCAGTCATCCAGCAGGCAAGCGGCGATTTGCGCGACCTGCAGCTGTTCGGCAGCCTGTTGCTGCGCATCGTCCTCCAGGAACCAGGCGGCCGACAACCCGGCAAATGCCAGCACCCATTGCAGCAAGCGTCGGCGATCAAGCCCGGACGCCTCGACGATCACCTCGACCTGCCGGCGCAATCGCTGTGAATCGCCAGCCGTCGGCAAGTCCGGGTTGCAGATCAGGTTGGCGTAGTCATAACCGCGCTCGCCGCGTACTCGTTTGGGATCAATAGCGAGCCAGCCGTGTGCAGCGAAATCGAGAACATTGTCGTGGTGCATGTCACCGTGCAGCACCACCACGTCCTGCGGATCTGCGAGCAAGGCTTCAGCCGCTTGCAGGCTCAGGGCATAGGTCCCGCCATGTTCGGCCGCGGCCACGCGCAGCGAGGCGAACCACGGTGCCAGCTCCACCAGCGGCGGTGGCGGCGTCGGGCGCGGCGCATGCAAGCGCGATAGTGTCGTGCACATGATCTGCGTGGCTTCGTCGTCTTCACCGTTGAGCGCCATGTGCATCAACGAACGCCGGCCCATAGCCCGTTCCAGCAACAAACCTTCCTCGTGATGGGCCAGCACCCGCGCTGCGCCCTCACCGTCCCACCAAGTCATCAGTCGATTGCCGAATTGCTCGTCGGTATCCAGCGCAACCTTGAGCATGGCCGGCGTGTCGCCAAAACGCACCGGCAACAGACGGCTGCCGGGGGTGATGACCGGCTCACCGTCCGGTACCAGCGCCCAGCGTTGCAACCAGGGTTCGAAGATTGCGCAGTCAGTCACCATCACGCTCGCGGGTCTTGGCGCTTTCGGCGAGAAACTGTTCAAGTCGACTCAGCTGTTCCTCCCAGCCACGGCTGTCCATGTAATACGCCTCCTTCTGCCGCACGTCGGGAATGTGCGCGAAGCCGGACTCAGATACTTTGAGCAAAGTGCCGCCCTCGTAATCCTGCAGCTCGAACTTGACCAGCGTCGTCGGCTCCTGTGAATAGTCGATCTTTGGATTGACTGCGTAAGGGTGCCAGCGAAACGAAAACAACTGCTGTGGCTCGACCCGCTCGACGAGCACGTTCCACAACACGTGTTCATAACCAGGATACGTGACCTGCCCTTGCGTCCATTCCCCGGCAATGAACCTCCTGCCCTCCAGCGCCACACCAAACCACTGGCCAAAAGCCTCGGCATCGACCAATGCGCGCCAGACATAAGAACGCGGCGCCTTCAGCGTGATTTTGCGTTCGAAACTATTGGGTACCGGTTTCATAAGTCACCTCCTGTTTTGAACAGTAGGCTTGTATGACCACATGTCCAACCTGAAGTTGTATTAAAGGGCTGCACCTGTTCAGTCCAAAGGAAACATTCGGCGGCATTTCCGATCGTTGAATGAGTGAATGACTGACGCAACCCTCTCGCTGAACCTGTTACCTTTTCCAGCGAAATGGAAACAAACAAGGACGAAGCATGCAGCCATCTCTATCCGAACGTTATCGCGGCGCTCTGCTCGGTCTCGCTTGCGGCGACGCCGTCGGCACCACGGTGGAGTTCAAGCCACGAGGCTCATTCCAGCCGCTGACGGACATGGTCGGCGGTGGCCCCTTTCACTTGAAGCCCGGACAATGGACGGATGACACCTCGATGGCGCTTTGCCTGGCGGAGAGTCTTCTGAGCAAAAACACATTCGATGCGGCGGACCAGATGGGACGCTATCTGAACTGGTGGCGGTGGGGATATCTGAGCTCGACGGGGGATTGTTTCGATATTGGCATGACCGTCAGTCAGGCACTGTCGCAGTATCAGCAAACCGGTCAGGCCTTTGCCGGGTCAACCGACCCGTTTACCGCCGGCAACGGCTCGCTCATGCGTTTGGCGCCGGTGGTGCTGTTTTTCTTCCCTGACGTCCAGCAGATCCGCAACTTCGCCAGCGACAGTTCGCGGACAACCCACGCGGCCCCTGAAGCCATCGAATGCTGTCAATTGTTTGCCGAACTGATCGCCAACGCGCTGTTCGGTACCTGCAAAAGCGAACTGTGCAGGCTGCCGCGCTCAGCTTTCACTGAGCCTAAAGTTGCCGCGATTGCTCGAGGAGATTATCTGGCCAAATCAGTCAATGATATCCGTGGCAGCGGCTACAGCGTTGAGTCGTTGGAAGCCGCGCTGTGGTGTTTTCATCACACCGACAGTTTTACAGCGGCGATTCTGCAAGCCGCCAACCTCGGCGATGACGCTGACACCACTGCCGCGATCGTCGGTCAATTGGCCGGGGCCTATTATGGCGTTCGGGCGATTCCTGCTCACTGGCTGGAAATACTTCATGACGGCGAGGAGATTGCAGCCACAGCGGATCGCCTGCTCGAAGCCTCCCGACTGCGCGTTCCTGAATAGAAGCACCATAGCCGCTAAACTGCTCTGCACTTTCATCCGACACAGTGAGATTAACCATGCTCCCACGCCTGCTCCTGGCCCTGACACCCGTCCTGTTCACGCCTCTCGCCCACGCCGCCGTCGACTGCGCCAACGCCAGCAATCAGGCCACCATGAACCAGTGCGCCGGGCAGGAATTCAAGGCAGCGGACAAGGAGCTGAACGCGGTGTATCAGCAGATCACTAATCGTTTGAAGGACAACGCCGACAGCAAAAAGCTTCTGGTGAGCGCGCAGCGGGCGTGGATCGGCTTTCGTGATGCCGAATGCAAGTTTTCCGCGTCCGGTGTGGACGGCGGGAGTGTTTATCCATTGATTTACAGCAATTGCCTGACCGAGGTGACAAAGGTGAGGGTCGGGGCGCTGAAGCAGTATTTGAAGTGTCAGGAAGGTGACATGAGTTGCCCGGTGCCAGGGGCCTGATGTTGCAGGGGTTTCAGTCTCGCCGACAGGGTTGTTGATTCCACACTTGGGGCACCTGTCGGCGCGTTGGCCAGCCTATCGACTACCCGCACTATTGCGAGCGACCATGCGGAGCCGGATCAGAAGAAGATGCTCAAGCAACAAAATCAAAATTAATTATTGTTATTAGATAATTTATCATCGAGAATTCGCTACCAAATTGTAGCAACCAGGAATTTTCATGAGTACTCACATCAACGGATTGGCGCTGCAGCGCATGCATTGGATCGGGCTGCTGGCAGCAATTCTCGTCTGGGTTCTGGGGGTAACGGAGGTCGGCGGCAACGCAACGATCTGGTTCTTCAAAAAGGATGAAATGCTGGCGGGCCTGCTCTATGCCTTTGCTGAGGGCTCGCCGCAATTGCTTGACCCGTTTGTCGAAGGTGCCTTGCTTGATCCCGACACCTGGCTGTCATCAACGGTCACGGCACTGATCGTTTTTCTGGATTTCCTGCCCGTGGTCCTGTCGGCTTACGCGTTATGGCTGACCGGTTTGTTCTTTCTGCGCTTGTCGCGCGGCGAAACCTGGACCGACCGCAACATCAGGGTCCTCTGGCGAGTGGGCGTACTCTGCATCGTTTCTCCGGCGACCTATCCGTTAATAGAGACCTTGCAAGGTCTGGCGTTGTCGATAGATCTGCCGCCGGGGGATCGGATTTTCCAGTTCTCGATCGGCATGTCTTCCGCTTCTGCCTACGAAATAATCAAAGGCGTATTACTCTGTATTTTTTCAATTATCATGCGTGACGCAAAAGTACTCAGCGATGAGCAAAGCCAATACATATAGAACAATATAATGACCATTATTGTCCGCCTTGACGTAGTCATGGCCACGCAAAAAATTCGTTCAAAAGAGTTAGCCGCCCTGCTCGGGATCACCGAGGCGAATCTGTCATTGCTCAAAAACGGCAAAGTCAAAGGCGTGAAGATGGCAACTCTGGACAAGCTCTGCGCTGCGCTCGATTGCCAGCCTGGCGATCTGCTGGAATACCAGAAAGACTAGCCCGCTGGCGGCGGTTTATTTATCGCCCCCTCATCCGTTTAACTTTTATTCAATCCTTAGTTGCAAGGCGTCTTTGTCATGTCCCGTTATTTGTTCTGCGTCCTATTAATGCTGACCGCGTTGCTTGGCGGCTGCGCCACGCAAATAGACGTAGCACTCAACGCAATACCTGATCCGGACTATCCGTTCGATCGAAAGGCAACCGTGCTGGTGACCTCGACCAACAGCGCCGATGAGAACGCACTGAATGCCCGCTACTATCTTCGCGACATGGTCAACGCACTGAAAGACAGAGGCTTTCAGGAGGTTTATACCGACGCCAGCCTGCCCAGGAATCACGCGCCGATCAAAATGACCGTCACTCTCGATATCGGCAGCCGGCAAGTGTCTTATCGCTATACCGCCACCGACTATGGGCAAGTTCCAACCAGCACTACGACCGTGTGCAAGAACGCCAAGAAGAAAGATGACCGACTGACCTGTACCAGTAAGCCCAATACGACCTATGGCCCGGTGGGAACGTCAGAGCGTATCGGCTACACCACCCTCAGTACCTTCACTGTCACCGCCCGGGATGAGGCGAGTAAGCGCACGGTGTATCTGCTGCGGGCGTCGTCTTATAACGAGGACTGTCAGGCCGCCAAGGTCGAAGCGTTTCTGGTCGAGCAGGGCCTGCAGAATTTGAACTTCCAGGATCGCATGCAACGCAACTACAGCGTCACGATGCCCGAGGGTTACAGCTGCAAGTAGTCAGTTGCTAAAACGTGAGAGCTTCACAGCTCAGCCAGCGTGAGGCGGTGCTGTGAAGCTGACTCGGGTTAGACGTGGGGATCACCCGGCGGCTTGGCCGGCGCCGCGTATTGCGGCTTGAGGTGGCCGTCCTGGTCCAGCAACCAGGCGTCCATGATCTGCCGCACCACAGGGCCGGCCACTCGACCACCGGCCTCACCGTTTTCGATCATCACCGAGATGGCGATCTTCGGGTGCTCCGCCGGAGCGAAACCAACGAACAAGGCGTTGTCGCGATGACGTTCGAGGGTTTTCTCCCGGTTGTAGCGCTCGCCTTGCTTGATCGCTACCACTTGTGCGGTACCACTCTTACCGGCAATGCGATACTGCGCACCTGCCGCTGCGGCGCGCGCGATACCCCGGGCATCGTGCATCACCATCTGCATCCCGTGGTTGACCTGATCCCAGTCACGCGGGTTTTTAAGCAGGATATTCGGCATCGGATGCTCGTCGACCGGCGCCACACCATCGACCGTCTTCGCCAAGTGCGGACGATTCCATACGCCCTTGTTGGCAATCAGTGCGGTAGCCTGAGCCAGTTGTAGCGGCGTAACCTGCATGTAACCCTGGCCGATACCCAGGATCACCGTTTCCCCCGGGAACCAGGCCTGACGGCGCGTGGCACGCTTCCAGGCCTGAGACGGCATCAAACCGGGTGACTCTTCGAACATGTCCAGCGAGACCTTTTCGCCAAGGCCGAACATCGCCATGTAGTCGTGCAGGCGATCGATGCCGAGCTTGTGTGCCAGATCGTAGAAGTAGGTGTCGTTGGAGCGCATGATTGCCGCGTCCATGTCCACCCAGCCATCGCCACTGTGGTTCCAGTTGCGGTACTTGTGATCGAAATCCGGGAGTTGGTAGTAGCCTGGGTCAAAGACGCGGGTCTGCGGCGTCACGACACCGGCATCGAGGCCGGCGATTGCCACTTCCGGCTTGATGGTCGAGCCCGGCGCATAGAGGCCGCGCAACACACGGTTGAACAGCGGGCGGTCGATGGAATCGCGTAGCGCCGAGTATTCCTTGGAGCTGATGCCAGTGACGAACAGGTTCGGGTCGAAACTCGGATTGCTGACCATGGCCAGCACTTCACCGGTGGACGGGTCGAGAGCCACCACCGAGCCACGACGGTCGCCCAGTGCGGCTTCCGCAGCCTCCTGCAGTTTGACGTCGAGACTTAGAACGATGTTTTTGCCAGGGACCGGATCGGTGTGCTTGAGCACCCGTAGCACCCGGCCTTGGGCGTTGGTCTCAACCTCTTCATATCCGACGTGGCCATGCAGCTGCGCTTCATAGAAACGTTCAATGCCGGTTTTACCGATGGATTGTGTGCCGCGGTACTCTACCGAATCGAGGGTCTTGGATTCTTTTTCGTTGATCCGGCCAACGTAGCCAATCGAATGCGCGAAGTGCGCCCCCAACGGGTAATGCCGAACGAACTGCGGCTCGACATCAAGGCCCGGCAGACGGAACTCGTTAACCGCCAACACGGCGATTTGTTCCTCCGTCAGCTCGTAGAACAGTGTCACCGGGGTGAATGGGTGACGGGACTGCTTCATGGCCTTATCGAAAATCGTACGATCTTCGGCGGGTAAATGCAGCAGATTAATTACCTCGTCCAGCTCCTGATTAACATCAGTGGCGCGTTCGCGGGTAATGATCAGGTTGTAACTGGGACGGTTATCAGCGAGCAGCACACCATTGCGATCGTAGATCAGGCCTCTTGTCGGCGGAATCGGCAAGACGTGCACGCGGTTGTTTTCAGAGATGGTCGAGTGGTAGTCGTATTCAACCACTTGCAGGATGTACAGGCGTACCACCAGCGCGCAACTGATGGCAAAGACGAACAGAGCGCAGGCGATCAACCGCTTGTTGACCAGACGCGTCTCTTTTTCGTGATCCTTGATCGGGATGGGTTCAGGCATTTCTACAGCAACTCTTTGACATAAATTGAGTGCCGATCCGTGGGCATGACATCAGTCCGTTAAAAAACGAGCTGCACCATACCAAAAACCGAGTGGTCACTTCAGAAGGATTTTCCCTAATGGCAGTCCCGGCGACGGTTGGAACTCTCGTGCCGTCTGACTCTGACAAGAGAAGCACTTTCCTGCGGGCAAAACAAAACCCCAACTGCTTTCGCAATTGGGGTTTCGGAATTTAATCTTGACGATGACCTACTCTCACATGGGGA
>NZ_JAFLXF010000027.1:0-91214 GCF_019891575.1 Pseudomonas sp. MIS38 | reverse complement strand
CCCTCTCCCCCTGCAAAAAACTCCTCGGCGGCCCATCGTTCAAACTCAAAATCGCCACCGCCCCGCGACTCCCCGCCATCACCCCGCTCACTTTGATGTCCATCGGCGCCGTTTGATTGGAAAACCACTGCAACGCCGGGCTGTCACTGCGCGCCGCGAGCGTTTGCGGTGGCGCCGGAGGGGTGTGGGATTCGGCGGAGGTCAGGAGTAGTGACGACCAGGTCGCGACGCCGACCAGGGCGGCGAGCAGTGCGAGGGCCTGGACGGTTTGCGGGGGGGATATGCGGGTGGTGAGCATCATGGGCTGAATCTCCTTTTTGTCCCTGCTGACAGGCTACGCGGCAATTCTCACGGTTTTATTTCACACGCCTTACATGTTGGCCGTGCAGGATGTTTTTTTGGACGGGGCTGGACGCAACGGATGCGCAACCGATGAATGTGGGCAAGCAACAGGGTTTTACGCTGATCGAGTTGATGGTGGTGCTGGTGATCATCGGCATTGCCAGTGCGGCGATCAGTCTGAGTATCAAGCCGGATCCGCTGCAGTTGCTGCGCAAGGACGCCGAGCGTGTGGCGCAGTTGCTGCAGGTGGCGCAGGCGGAGGTGCGGGCGGATGGTCGGCCGATTGTTTGGGTGAGTGATGGCAAGGGCTTTCGCTTCAGTCGGCGCGGTGACAGTGGTCGGGGGTTTGAGCATTTCAAGGATGACCCGCAGTTGCGGCCGCGCACCTGGCAGAGCCCGAAGCTGGAGGTCCGGGTGGAGCCGAAGCAGAAGGTGGTGCTTAACGCCGAGTGGATCAATCCGCCGCTGCAATTGACCCTGTCGGATGGGCTCAATCGGCTGAGTGTGCTGCGTGATGCCAGTGGCAGGATCAGTGTGCAATGAACGATCAACGGGGCTTTACCCTGATCGAGGTGATGGTCGCGATTCTGCTGATGGCGGTGGTCAGTTTGATTGCGTGGCGCGGGCTGGACAGTGTGACGCGCGCGGACAGTCATTTGCAGGCGAGCAGTGAGCAGAGCGACAGTTTGTTGCGGGCGTTGAATCAGTTGCAGCGCGATGTGGAGATGCGCGCGGGTGTGGAGTTGAGTGAGCCGAAGAAGGTTGGCGTGGATGATGAGCCGCCGAGCGCGCCGCCTGCGCTGACGGTGCGGAGCAGTGACAGCAAGGGGTTTCGGCTGGATATTATTCGTAGTGCGGCGGATCAGCCTGGGGCTTTGCAGCGGGTGCGTTGGTGGGTCAAGGGGGATACGTTGTATCGGGCGGTGGCTGAGGCGCGCAGTCGGTATCCGTTGCCGGCTCCGGGGGCTGGGGTGGCGGTGTTGGAAGGTGTGAATGATGTGCAGGTGCGGGTTTGGGAGGTAGATAAGGGTTGGCGGCAGTTGAGTGGGAATCGGCGGGAGGATCCGTTGGGGTTGGAGGTGCGGTTGACGCGGGAGACGGCGCAGGGGGTGGAGCAGTATCGGCAGGTGATGGGGCCGCTGCAGTAGTCAGCATCACTGCAAAACTCTGTGGGAGCGGGCTTGCTCGCGAAGGCGGTGGGTCAGTTGATGATGATGTGGTTGAACGGGCGCCTTCGCGAGCAAGCCCGCTCCCACAATTGGATTGGGTTTGGTCAGTTGGGGAATGGTTGGTTTGTGAGCTGTCATCGCTGGTAGAGGCCAGCACCCACAAGCCGGTAGATATTGGTCGGCTGTCGGGTCGTCATCGCGAGCGGGCTCACTCCTACAAGTGGATGGTATGCAGTCTGAGAGAGATGAGTTGGCTGGAAGGCCGCCTTCGCGAGCAAGCTCGCTCCCACAGGGGGTGGTGGGGTTGGTGGGATTGGGTTAGCTGAGGACGACTACTCCGCCGGGGAGTTCGGTGCATTTGACGCCGTAGGCGTCGCGGATCAGCAGTGCGACGCCGGCGAGTTGGTCGAGGTTGAAGCGGGCCTGGACGCGGCGTTGGCCGAGTTCGCGGTTGAGCAGCAGCAACATGCCGGGGCGGTAGCGGTTGATTTCGTCGATCATCTGGCTGAGGGTTGCGCCGTTGAATACCAGTACCTGTTGGCGCCAGTTCATCACTGCGGCGGTGTCGACGCTTTGCACTGCGCCCACTTGCTGCGCGTCGTAGGTCAGTTGCTCACCCGGCTGCAAGCGCAGGCTGCGGCCATCGACATTGACGTCCACCGAACCATCAAGGCAAGTCACGCATACTTGCTGATCGGTGTTACGCAGGTTGAACCGCGCCTGACTGGCGCGCAACCACCCTCCTCCAGCCTGCATCGCCAATGGCAACCGCGCGGTCTGCACTTCAACCTCACCGCTGACCAGCTCAAAACCTTGCACACCATCATCGCCAGCGCGCTGGTTGATGCGGGTCTGGGTGTTGAGCTCCAGGCGCACGCCGTCGGCTGGTTCGAAACGCTTCTGCTGGCCGACTTCGGTGATGTAATCGGCGCCGAGCCCTTCAAAGCCACCGGGGACCGTCCCGCGCACCAGCAGGAACGCCGCCGATGCCGCGATGGCGCCACCGAGAAAGGCCCGGCGACCGAAGCGCCGAGGCGACTGCAGCATTTCAGCGGCAGGCTGCAGGTTGTGCCACAACACCTTGGCCTGCTCGAAAGCCTGGGCATGCTCGGCGCTCTGCGCGCACCAGTCGCGCAACGCCCGGGCGTCGGCCACAGTGGCGCGGCCGGAGGTCAGCAGGACCAACCAGTCGTGGGCTTCGCTGTGCAGATTGTCGGCCGCCGATGGCTTGGCAGGTGTCAGTCGAAAGATGTTCAAACGCGCAGGTTCTCAACGAATTGATCGGGCACTATTCAGATGACGGTTTTCCGGCCCCGCGACCGAACCGCTGAAACACTTTTCTTTCCAGTTTCGCTGCGCAGTGCCCCAACGCGGCTTTGATTTCCTTCTCGACCATGCGCGTGGAAATGCCGAAGCGCTGCGAGATTTCCAGGTGCGGCGCCTCCTCCAGCCGCGCCGCGATGAAGATTCGGCGACGTCGTGCGGGCAGCTCGTAGAGGGCACTGAGCAGCGACTGGATTTCCTTTTGCCCACCGACCACCCGCGCCGGGTCCAGCGCCTCGTCGCCGATCTGCAGCAGCTCTTCGACTTCCTCGCCGGTGAGCAGGCGCGCATCGGCCTGACGGCGGTCGGCGGCGATGTTCAGGGCCATGCGATAGATGTAGGCATTGGGCCGCAGCAGGTTCGGCGGCGTTTCCATGCGGTCGACCCGCAGGTAGGTTTCGTGCAGCACGTCGTTGGCCAGATCCTCCGAACCGAGACGCCTGCGCAAGCGCACCCGAAAGTCCTCGTAGGACGTCAGGAACAGCTGGACCATCGAACCTTGTCCGGTGTCTTTCATCCCCCGGAAACTCCTTCCCATTTGGTGCATTCCATGCGTTTCCCTGACGACTCCGGTAACAACAGCAACGTGACCGGCTGACGCAACGCGCTGGGCGTCGGCCGGTCGATCCTGAGATTGCGAAAGCTCTCCACCAGCGCGGTATCGCGCCGTACATCGCCGGTCGAAGTGACCAACCGGTTGTGCTGCACCACGCCGTCGCGCCCGACCCAGACCTGCAACACCGCGCGATAACTGCCGGGACGGGTCAGCGGCGAACGGCACAGGTTGCGCTCGATCGCCGCTTGCACCGCGGTGGCGTAGCTGCGACTGACGGCGGCGCTGGCCGGCGTGGACTTTTCCAGGGCCGATGGCGCGTCCTCGACCTGCGCCACTTGTAGAGTGAACGCATCGTCGCGGGCATAGCGCGCCATCAGGCCACTGCCGCCGAGCAAACGGCGCAGCGCATCGGCAGCGGTGTATTCGCCATCGACCGCCAACGAGCGCCGGCCACGACTCAACTGACTGTCGACCAGCACCGCCACCCCGGTGGCATGGCTGTACTGATCCAGCGCCCGGGCCAGGTCCTGCGCCGGGATGTGCAGCGTCATGCGCATATCGGCCGGCACGGGTTCGGCTGTCGCCGCACCGCTGAACCAGCCAAGCAGCAGCCCCAGACTCACCCGGCGCACGAGAGTCGCTGAACGCTGAAGACCGTCCCTGGAACTGCCTCGCTGCACGGCTGACGTACCCCTGAAAACCGTCATCCTGATGGCTGTTTATGAATCTGGTGTGACGGGCGGTGCAAAAAAACCATCACGGGATTCGCGCGAGGCTTGCACTAGACTGCATTCAGAGAACGGCCGCGTCGGGCCGGCCAGGAGGCTTGCATGAAATCACTGTGGAAAATCGCCCTCGGCGGGCTGCTGCTGAGCGCCTTCGCCAGTGCCCACGCCGAACAACCGTTGGGCTGTGTGGAGGTGACGGTGGGCGGCTACAAGGCGCCGAATTACGATTGTCTGAGTCAGCAGATGGGCAACAATCCCGAGGGCGCTGCCGCTGCGCAGAAGAATCAGGAAGCAATGAACGTTCCCGTGAACAAACGGCCACCAAATCAGGTTGGCCTCGCAACCCCGGCCGCAACTGGAACACGCATGGGCAACACCTTCGGCACCTCAGTCAAACCACAACGCCCACCCGCCAATAACGGAACCTCCCCATTAACCAATAAATGAGTCAAAACACCTGAGGCTAAGAAACTCACACACCTAAAGGAAGGGGAAACACACCTGTGGCGAGGGGATTTATCCCCGATCGGCTGCGCAGCAGTCGTCAATGTTGGGCCTGCTACGCAGGCCATCGGGGATAAATTCCCTCACCACAAGGAACACCTCAATCACAGGGTATGCACGTCAGTCGCTTGGGGTTTGGCGGAAGCTTACGGCCAGGCGATTCCAGCTGTTGATGGTAGTGACGGCCATGGTCAAATCCACCAGTTCAGCCTCACTGAATTGCGCTTTGGCCATCTGGTAAACATCATCCGGCACATGACTCTCGGCCAACAACGTCACGGCCTCAGCCCAGCCCAGTGCGGCGCGTTCACGGGGGTTAAAGAAGCCGCTGTCGCGCCACACCGCGATCGCATACAAACGCCGATCACTCTCCCCGGCCCGCCGCGCGTCCACCGAGTGCATGTCGGTGCAGAACGCGCAGCCGTTGAGCTGCGAGGCGCGGATCCTGATCAGTTGCAACAGCGGCGCCTCGATGCTCAGGTCGCTGGTCAGCGCCTCCATGGCGATCATCGCTTTCATCGCCTTGGGCGATGCGTTGTAGTAGTCCAGACGCGGGGACATGGCAGCTCTCGGGAAGCGGAGTGATGAGTTCACGGTAATCGCAGCGCTGTCGGCGTTACAGCCCCAATTCCACGGAATATCGCTACACCACTGTCCCCCGGCCAAACACACAACCTTGTAGGAGTGAGCCTGCTCGCGATAGCGGTCATTCAGTCACCGCCATGTTGGATGTGCCGACGTCATCGCGAGCAGGCTCACTCCTACAAGGGGGACAGTGACCAATTTCGGTTTTTTGTGCTGCGCAACTACTGCCAATCACCCAACAGCGTTAATCTGGCCGACACCCCAATCGCCCCCCGGAGCCGCGTCGGTATGGAACTTCACGTCGTGATCAATGGCCGCAAGGACCTCGCCGGCCAGCTATACAACCAGTTGCGCGGCGCCATCGAGTCCGGGCGCCTGGCCGCCGGCACGCAGTTGCCGCCCAGCCGTCTGCTGGCCGAGCAGCTGGGGATCTCGCGCAAGACCATTTCCGACACCTACGCGCAGCTGACTTACGAAAATTTCCTCACCGGGGTGATCGGCAAAGGCACTTACGTCAACGCCCGCCCGGCGCAGATCCAGCGCAAGCAAAGCCACACCGAACTGGCCAGCGCCGAGGTGATCGAGCGTTGGCGCAACCTGCCGGTGTTCTTGCGCCACCCGTCGCTGGAAGGTTCGTTGCGCTACGACTTCATCGGCGGCGCCACCAG
Source organism: Pseudomonas sp. MIS38 (assembly GCF_019891575.1). Classification (NCBI taxonomy): domain Bacteria; kingdom Pseudomonadati; phylum Pseudomonadota; class Gammaproteobacteria; order Pseudomonadales; family Pseudomonadaceae; genus Pseudomonas; species Pseudomonas sp. MIS38. The sequence goes on along the minus strand of NZ_JAFLXF010000027.1, from coordinate 85,339 downwards.
CAAGGGCCAGTTCCCGCATGACGACTGGCGCCGCTGCGTCTCCCACGCGATGCGCCAGATGGCCGGCTCCAAAGGTTTCTACAGCGTGCCCGAAGGCCTGCCGGCGCTGCGCAATGCGATTGCCCGGCACATCGCGTTTTCGCGCGGGATCAACTGTCAGGACGAGGACATTGTGGTGTGCAACGGCGCGCAACAGGCACTGGACCTGATCACCCGCGTGCTGATCAGCCCCGGCAGCCGGGTGGCAATGGAAGATCCGGGGTATCCGCCCGCGCGGTTGCTGTTCGGCACCCACGGCGCCGAAGTGGTCGGAATCCCGGTGGATGCAGAGGGGATTGTGGTCGAACAGATTCCCGAGGGCACGCGGATGATTTATGTCACGCCGTCGCACCAGTTTCCGCTGGGCATGCCGATGAGCCAGGCGCGCCGCGAGGCTTTGCTGGCCCGGGCTTATGAGCTGGGCGCGATCATCATCGAGGACGACTACGACAGCGAATTCCGCTACGAAGGGCGGCCTACGGACTCTCTGTTCAGCCTTGATCAGCGCGGCATCGTCGCCTACGTCGGCACCTTCTCCAAGACCTTGCTGCCGGAGTTGCGCCTGGGTTACGCGATCCTGCCGCCGGCGATTCTCGAAGCGGTGATCCGCGCCAAACAACTCACCGACCTGCACGCCTCGACCCTGCCGCAATGGGCGCTGGCCAAGTTCATTGCCGAAGGCTGCCTGCTCAAGCACATCCGCCGTTGCCACGGAATTTACGCCCAGCGCCGCGAGCGAATTCTGGCGCGCATGGCCACGGATCTGGCGCCGTGGCTGGAGGCGATTCCGCCCAGTGCCGGGTTCCACATGGCGGTGCTGTGCAAGGTGCCGATCGACCTGCCGCTGGTGATCGAACTGGCGAAAAAAGTCGAGGTCGGGCTGTATTCCATCGACATTTTTCATTATCAACAGCCGGTGAAGAGCGGCCTGTACTTCGGCTTCGGGGCTATTGAAACCCTCGATATCGACACCGCTCTGGATCGCCTGCGCGACATTCTGCAACAAGTGGCGTGAATGATTGGTCTGGGCGATTAACCGCCGATTGGTTATTGGTGATCAGCAGGTGCAGGCCTATTCTGCACTGGCGTTATCCCTCAATGAGCAGGATTCGTCCGGCCTGATTCAGGAGTGTGAGCAATGTCCAACGAAGTGATCAACACCGTTCAGGTGCGCGCCGCCGCCGGGCGTTCGGAAGAGCTCGGCCGGCAGTTGCAGAAGATCGTCGACACCCTGCGCCAGACACCGGGCTGCGACGCCTACATGGTCGACCGCTGCCCCGAGGACAGCCAGCGCTGGACGGTAAGCGCACGCTGGCAGTCGGAAGCGGCGATGCAAGCGCACTTCAACCGGCCTGAGGCACAGGGGTTTATTGACCTGATCGATAGCCGCTTGGCCAATAGTGTGGATTTCAACAGTTTCCCCATCGTCTGACCGGACGCCTTCGCGAGCAAGCTCGCTCCCACATTTGGAATGCGTTCAACTGTGGGAGCGAGCTTGCTCGCGAAGACGTATTCAGCTGCACCGCCGAACGACTGATTGGTCACCCGATCTTCCCGAATATTGGCCGTTTGAATACCCCACCCCGCAGACTACTGTGGTCACCACCCCTCCCCAACTGGTGATCGAACATGAAAGCCCTGCACCTCTTCACCGCCGTTATCGCCCTGTCCATGTCTGCCGCCGCCCTGGCTCACGACCCATCCGAGAAAGTCACCGTCCTGCAAGACCAGATGCTGAAAAACGCCCCCGGCAAGAAAGCCATGATGATCGAAGTCGACTACAAACCCGGCCAGTCCTCGATCGCCCACAAACACGACGGCACCGCCATGGCCTACGTGCTCGAGGGCGAAGTGATTTCCCAGGTCAAGGGTGAACAGGCGATCACCTACAAGAAGGGCCAATTCTGGTATGAACCGGCAGGCTCCGAACATCTGGTGTCAAAAAACGCCAGTCAAACCAAACCGGCGAAGTTGCTGGTGTTCATGGTATTGGCCCCGGACGAGCAAGTACTGATCCCCTTGAAAAACTGATGGTTGTTGGCACAGCCATAAATAAAAAGGCGCAAAACACTGTTTTGCGCCTTTTTATTTCCCGAGGCAATTAACCGATTCGCCTTAAAGCCAATAAAACTAATGCATCGCCACAACTCGAAAAATTGTCAGCTTATTTACAGGTTGGCGGGTTTAGTCTGAATCAACTGTCGTGCGCCCGTCACCCACAGCCGCGACAACGCTGACTTTCCGACTGAAGTTGCTTCACGGGAGACTCATCATGAAACTTGCTTTTGCCAGTACCCTGGCGATATCGGTTTTAGCCTTGTCCGCCTGTTCAGTACCCACCGCGCCGAAAGCGGTGTCGTCCCTCGATACCCTGTTCACCCAACCGGTTGGCCGCAGCAGCGCCGCCCAGGTGCAAAGCGGTCCCGGCGTGTCACTGGGCGTGGTCTACAGCCCGAGCACCCAGACCAACCGCGAATACCTGCGTGACTATCAGGCCAACGCCGGCACCGGTTTCGGCCAGAGCCTGCTGGTGCAGCCGATCCACGACGCCTACGTCAACACCTCGAAACCGGACATGGCGGTGGACTGGGTGAAGGCCTCGCTGCAACGGCAGTTCGGCTCGGTTACGGTGTACCCGGACATGCAGAGCCTGCGCGCGGCGCACCCCGATGTGGTGGCGATCGTCGACGCCCACAGCCAGTTGATCACTTCGCGCAGCTCCGACATTAAGGCCGATGTCAGTGCGGATTTTTATGATGCGAAGTTGAATTACATCGGCACGGCGAAAGGTTCGGAGGCCAAAGAGTTGACGCCGGTATGGGCGGACTTCAAACGTTCGGAAGAGATTGTCGCTGATATTAATCAACAGCAGGATGTGCAAGTTCGGGCGCTGCAGAAGTTTGATCAGTCGCTGAGTAATTTGTTGACCAGACCGACAGATAAAGTGTCGATGCTCGATAGTAAACAAGCACATAAGTTGTATTGATATAAAGGGCGCCATCGCGAGCAGGCTCACTCCTACAGTTGGAATGCGTTTCCCTTGTAGGAGTGAGCCTGCTCGCGAAGGGGCCAGCCCGACCACCACAAAACCAACAGACATAAAAAAACCCCTGCATCTCACAATGCAGGGGCTTTCTCATTCAACCACTACTCAGGCCAGTTCAAGCTCGGCATTTGCAGCAGCCGCAGGCACCACCGCCTGACCGCTCAACGCGAGGTCCAGCAGCTCTCGGTTGGCCACGGCATACATGGCGTAATCGGTGCCGCTCGCAGCGCGGATTTCCACCAGCATGGCGCGCCAGCGCTCGATCATGCTTTCGTGCTGTGCCATCCACAGCGCCAGGCGTGCTTCCACGTCCTGAGTGCCGTCGCCCTGTTGCAGGACGGAGATGGTAATCGCACGTTGCTGCCAGTCCACATCGTCACGGAACGCTTCACGGGCCAGGGCCTGCCAGTTGTTTTCAACCGGCAGCGCGCTGATCTGTTGCAGGTACCAGGTGATGTCCAGCGCACTGCCCACGGCGAAGTAGGCCTTGGCCACTTCGGCCGGATCCTGGCCAGTGACGTCGGACGCTTCGATGATCGGCAGCAGGGTGTACAGGTGCGAGGTACCCGCCACCATACGCGCCAGCAACTCCGGAACACCGGCCGCGACGTAAGCCTGATAACGCGCCTGCCAGTTTTCACGGATTTCGCCGCTCAGCAGTTCGTCGAGCTTCAGACCCAGCTCCTTCAGGTGCGGACCGAAGTGCGCGACGTCACGGGCAGCGTTCTGCTCGTTGCGACGGGCACGCAGGAACCAGCGCGTAGCGCGACGGCCCAGACGCATCAGCTCGTCCATCAGCTCCAGTTGCACGTCAGCGGAGACCTGATAGTCCAGCGCTTCGATCTGACGGAACCAGTGCGGGAGGTGGAAGATGTCACGCACGATCACGTAGGCGCCAGCCACGTTCGCCGGGCTCATGCCGGTCGACTCTTTGAGTCGTTGCACGAAGGTGATGCCCATGTGGTTCACCAGATCGTTGGCGATCTGGGTGCTGACGATCTCGCGCTTCAGACGGTGACGACGCATGGCTTCGGAGAACTTGCTGACCAGGGTCGGCGGGAACGCCGTTTCCATGTCGCGGGTCAGGTAGTCGTCGTCCGGCACCAGCGAGTTCAGCAGCTGTTCCTTGAGGTCGATCTTGCTGTACGAGATCAGCACCGACAGCTCGGGACGGGTCAGGCCATGACCTGCCGCAACGCGCTCGTTGATCTGCTCTTCGGTCGGCAGGAACTCGATGGCACGGTCCAGCTTGCCACGGCCTTCCAGATCGCTCATCAGACGCTTGTACTCGGCAATGCGCTCGTAGGCACGACGCGCCGCCAGGGACAGAGCCTGAGTCTGCTTGTAGTTGTTGCCCAGCACCAGACCACCGACTTCGTCGGTCATGCTCGCCAGCAACTGGTTGCGTTGCTTGTCGGTCATGTCGCCGGCCTGAACCACTTCGTTCAGCAGGATCTTGATGTTCACTTCGTGGTCGGAGCAGTCCACGCCACCGGCGTTGTCGATGAAGTCGGTGTTGGAACCGCCGCCATTCAGACCGAATTCCACACGACCCAGTTGGGTCATGCCGAGGTTACCGCCCTCGCCCACGACTTTGCAGCGCAGCTCGTTGCCGTTCACGCGCAGTGCGTCGTTGGCCTTGTCGCCCACGTCGGCATGGCTTTCGCTGCTGGCCTTGACGTAAGTACCGATACCGCCGTTCCACAGCAGATCCACCGGCGCCTTGAGCAAGGCGTTCAGCAGTTCGGTCGGGGTCAGCTTGTCGGCCTTGATGTCGAAGCGTTCTTTCATCTGCGGCGAGATGGCGATGCTCTTCGCGCTGCGCGAGAAGATGCCGCCGCCTTCGGACATGATGCTGGTGTCGTAGTCGGTCCAGGCCGAACGCGGCAGGTCGAACATGCGCTGACGCTCGACGAAGCTGGTCGCCGGGTTCGGGTTCGGATCGATGAAGATGTGCATGTGGTTGAACGCGGCAACCAGTTGCAGCTTGTCGGACATCAACAGGCCGTTACCGAATACGTCACCGGCCATGTCACCGACGCCGACCACGGTGATGCTGTCTTCCTGAACATTGATGCCGCGCTCGCGGAAGTGGCGCTGTACGCCAACCCACGCGCCTTTGGCGGTGATACCCATTTTCTTGTGGTCGTAACCGGCGGAACCACCGGAAGCGAACGCGTCACCCAGCCAGAAGCCGTAGTCGATGGCGATGCCGTTGGCGATGTCGGAGAAGGTTGCAGTGCCCTTGTCCGCAGCCACAACGAGGTACGGGTCATCGTCGTCATGACGCACGACGTTGGCCGGCGGCACCAGCGCGCCGTCTTTCAGGTTGTCGGTGATGTCCAGCAGACCGGAGATGAAGATGCGGTAGCAGGCGATACCCTCGGCCGCGATCTCGTCACGGCTGCCGCCCAGTGGCAGACGACGCGGCAGGAAGCCGCCCTTCGCACCCACCGGCACGATGACCGAGTTCTTCACTTGCTGGGCTTTCACCAGGCCGAGGACTTCGGTACGGAAGTCTTCTTCACGGTCGGACCAGCGCAGACCACCACGAGCAACGTTGCCGAAGCGCAGGTGCACGCCTTCGACGCGTGGCGAGTAAACGAAGATTTCGAACTTCGGTACTGGCTTCGGCAGCTCTGGAATCGCGTGCGGGTTGAACTTGAAGCTGAAGTACGACTTGTTCTGGCCGTTGGCATCAGTCTGATAGAAGTTGGTGCGCAGGGTGGCTTTGATCAGGTCCAGGTAGCGACGCAGGATGCGGTCTTCGTTGAGCACCTGAACATCGTCCAGTGCGGTCAGAATCGCCTGTTCCAGACGCTGCTGCTTGTCTTCCAGATCATCGCTGCCCAGCTTGCGCGCCAGGTAGAAACGGGTCTTGAACAACCGGGTCAGCTCGCGAGCGATGTCGGTGTGGTTGTTCAGGGTGCTGGCGATGTAACCCAGGTCGAAGCCCAGTCGGATCTGCTTCAGGTAACGGGCGTAGGCACGCAGCAGCGCCACGTCGCGCCAAGGCAGACCGGCGGTCAGCACCAGACGGTTGAACGCATCGTTCTCGGCATCGCCACGGACGATGTGGACGAACGCGTCCTGCAGGGTGTCGTTGAGTTGCTGGATGTCCAGCTCCAGGCCTTCCGCCGCGGTGAACGCGAAGTCGTGGATCCAGAACTCGCGGCCATTGGTGTGACGCAGACGGTACGGGAACTCACCCAGCACGCGCAGGCCGAGGTTTTCCAGAATCGGCAAGACGTCGGACAGCGCCAGCGGCGTGTCGGCGTGGTACAGCTTGCAATGCAGCTCGCGCTGACCGGACACCTGGCCCAGCGGCTGATAGAAGCTCATCACCAGCGGATTTTTTTCGTTCAGGCTCAGCAGGTGCTGCATGTCGACCACGGCCGAATGCGCCGCGAAACGCTCGCGGTAACCCGCCGGGAAGCCTTTCGGGAAATCCGCCAGCACGTTGGTGCCGTGGGCTTCGCCGAAGCTTTCGACGGTCAGTGCGGCGTAGTCGTCCTGCCAGCTGCGGCAGGCCTGTACCACTTCTTTTTCCAGCAGCAGCGGGTCGATGTCGATGCGGTTCTTCGGATCGACGCGCAGGATCAGCTGCACGCGAGCCAGCACGGACTCGGAGAAGAAGGTCCAGAACTCGCAGTCGGTGGCCTTCAGGCGCTCCATCAGCACCTGCTGGATCTTTTGGCGCACTTCGGTGGAATAGATGTCGCGCGGCACGTAGGCCAGGCAGTAGCAGAAGCGACCGTACGGGTCTTTGCGCAGGAACACGCGGATCTTGTTGCGTTCCTGGATCTGCACGATCGACATCACGGTGCTGAACAGTTCGTCGACCGGGGTCTGGAACAGGTCGTCACGCGGCAGCACTTCGAGTACCTGCGCCAGTTCCTTGCCCAGGTGAGCCTTGGACTGGAAGCCGGAGCGGCGTTCGATTTCTTCGACCTTGCGACGGATGAACGGAATGACCCGCACGCTCTCGCCATACACCGAGGAGGTGTACAGGCCCATGAAGCGGTGTTCCTTGATGACGTTGCCGTCGGCGTCGATTTCACGGATCGACACGTAATCCGGGTAGGCCGGACGGTGTACGCGGCTCGGGTGCGCAGCCTTGGCGAACGACAGCAGGGTCGGTTCGCGCAGGTAGTTCACCGCGTAGTCTTCGATGTGCCGGTCTTCGTTGGTCAGACCGGTGCGCAGCAGTTTGGTCAGACCGAGGAAGGAGTTCTGGTCGTATTCGATATGGCCGCCATCGGCCTGATCGACAACGGTGAACTCTTCGTAGCCGAGGAAGGTGAAGTGGTTGCCCACCAGCCATTCCAGGAAGCTTTTGATTTCGGTCTTTTCGTCGGCATCGACGGCGAATGCGCTGTGATCGAGCTTGGTGAGGATCTCCTGCACCTTGGCCTTCATCGGCTCGAAATCAGCGACCGCGACGCGCACTTCACCGAGCACCTGCTCCAGCTCTTTGCTCAGCACATTCAGTTCGGCCGCGTTGGCGCAGCGGTCGATTTCCAGGTACATCAGCGATTCGTGCAGAACGCCTTCGCCGGTGCTGCCCTTGGGCAGGATTTCCAGCAGCTCGCCCTTGCTGCCACGGCGTACGCTGAGCACGGTGGTCTGCAGGGTGTGGATGCTGTAGCCGCGGCGGTTCAGCTCGGTGCGGACCGAGTCGACCAGAAACGGCAGGTCGTGGTGCAGCACTTCGACCGCGGTGTGGGTCGATTGCCAGCCGTGGCGTTCGTAATCAGGGTTGTAGACGCGCACTTGCGGTTGCGCGTGATCGAAGCGCTCAAGCAGGCGCCACGCGGAAAGAGTACAGCCAGCGAGGTCGGAGAGGCGACGTTGAGTCAGCTCGTCCAGGGAAATGATGCCGAAGAATTGTTCAGCGAACAGCGCCACTTGTGGCAGTGCCTGTTCACTGATGTGCTGCGCCAGTGCCGCTTGCAGTTGGTGCTGGAAGTCGGCTTTGCTGGCTGCGGTGAAGAACGCCATCTGTGGTACTCCGCTTAAGCTTGTTATTGATGGAAAGCGTCGCGTGCAACACCCCTTGCGGGGCTTGTGTCGCCCTGTTCCTGATTCTCGGGCAGAGGAAACAGGGGGACAGGTGGGTGAAGCTGGACGAGACACTCAGGTCACATTCACCTTCCATTGAATGGGCATCTGCAAAAACGACTGTCGAGGCCGCCGACAATGTCTTTACGGGTGCTCATCCGTTGCGCAGCTTAATGGGTGCGACAATGTGTCTGCTTGCGGTGCTGCGACATATTCGGTCATTGGCACGTAAACGCGGCCCCGCGCACCGGTAAACATTAGCAGCCAAAGAGAATTCTCGCGCTTCAGGTGGCCGTTCAACAGGCAAGCGCACCTGAAATGACCGATTACCTGGAATTCGTTCCTGCCACACCTTTCCTCCTTGGAAAATCACCCAGCCAAAGCTTACACAGCCTTCGATTGTTCGCACCAAAAAACCAATAAAAAACAACAAGTAGAAACACACTAAAAAATCCTTACAAACTGACAAGAAATGTCTCACATAATTTGAAGACCGAATTCCTACAGCACAATTTGAACGCAAAAATCGGCAGTGCTATCTATATAAGCACACCTCATAAAAAACCAGACATCAGTTATCAAACCGACCCACGGAACGGGTCTCTATCAAAGAAAGGAATCAACACATGCGACAACTTGAACTTCCGACAACAATAATCTACGGCGATGGCTCCTGGGAAATCATCAATTTGAACCCTGGCACCATTCGCGGAGATATTCTCAAGAATTATCCGCTGGGCAACCCGATGCATGGGCTCACACTGGCGATAGAAAGTGACTATCTGAAAAAAAAGCGCAATTTAGAGCAAGGCCTGCAAACAGAGCTGAACATCGTAGACAGCAGACACCCACCGCTGACCCACCCTACTCCCGATACATGGCTAAACAAAGCCATCAACATTGTCAATGAATTGCTTTTTCAAAAAAATACCGAACTGCAGCAAAAATCAAGGGATATTAAAACGTCGCAACAATATGCGAAGTTACAAGCCACTTACGACGCCATGCTTCTGAACGAACAAATCGCAAATCTTCAAGACCGCCAGACCAGACTGTATGCCGAAATAGCTCGGCGACAGGCCGAGGCCCTCGCCCAACAGCAGGCCGCCGAAGCGGCGCGACAAGCTGAAGAGGCGCAAAGACAAGAGCAGGCGCGTCAGGCTGCTCTGCGACTGGAGGAAGAAAAACAACGGATCGCTGCTGAAGCGGAGGCCAAACGTATTGATGACTACAAACGCGCGGTGGCTTACGTCGCCGACGCGAACAAATTCATCCTCGAGAAATACGGCGCCAACCTGCATCAAGTGGTGATGGATCTTCAAAAGGATGTATCAGGGAAAAAGATCAGGAGCTACAACGAGGCGCTGCGAACGTTCGAGCAGGTGCGAACCAACCCGAATGCAAGGCTCAGCCCGCAGGATACCCGTGCGGTTGTCGACGCACTGAACGCGCTGGACAAGGCGTCCTACATGGACAGTGTCAATCGGCTCGCCAAAGGATTTGGCGTAACCGGAAAAATCGTGCAGGCGCATTCTGTTGTGGAAAAGGCAATCATCGGTTTTCAGGATGGAAACTGGAAACCCCTGTTACTCGAATTCGAAAGCATTGCCGCAGGAGCCGGAGCAGGGTTGCTGGTCGCTCTCATAGCACCACCAGTGCTAGCTGCTTTTTCGTTTCCACCCGTAATTGCTGTAGTCGCTACCGGCCTCCTCGTGGCTGGCGTTGCCGCTTTACTCGATGCCAAAACCGTAGAAAAGATAAATGACACAATATTCACGCTAGTTGAAACGACGCCAGCGCATTAATACTCTGCCCGCCGGTTCAATTAATTGAGCCGGCCACCAAACAAGGATTACACGGTGCAAAACACTCCTGAGCCATCCATATCAACCGCATGTTTTATATCCATGCTGGCGCCGATCCTCCTCATCAACCTGATAGTTCCAATCATTAACGAGCACCATCCTATGCTGCTAGATTCTGCTCTAAAAAACTATCTGATCGAAAACATCGGTTTCTGGTCGTCTAAACTCCCTCTAAGCTCCAGGATAACCACGAATTACATTGCGGTATTTGCGCCAATATTCAGCTTAATATTCCTGTACAGATGCTTAAAAATATCCGACCAGATATTTGAAAGAGCAAACAAACTCTCACTCATAAAATATTCCTTATCGCTCATTGTCCTGCTTTTATTTTGCTCTATCTTCACCTATGAAGCTTATTTAAACTCCACCGACCTCATGAGCCGCGACTCAAAACTGAGGATCATGGGTCAGAATTTTCTATTCTATTCAACGTACTCTTCAGGAGTTTTTCTTTTCGTATTCTTACTCCCCCCGATTCTCTTTCAGCTCCTGTTTTACGTTCCTTACCGCACAATCATGCACTTTAGAAAACAGCCCTCAGAACTCAAAAAAGATTCAAGGCAACATCCTCAGGAACCACCTCGAAGAAAAAAAGGAAAGCAGCCACATTGAGCTCATGCCTTCCCTTTTCCTGGGCCGCTTAGCCCCCCCCACCATCAACATCAGTCAGGCAGCTCCTCGAACGCCCTGAATTTGCTCACGGTGGCACAGTCGTAACACATGGTTTTCAGGATCAATTTATCCATGCTGGCGTCGATATTACTGGAGTCACACTCTCGGCAAAACAGCCTCAAATGTCCGAGCAGGTCGCTGTCAAAAGCTGCACGGGAGAAGAACTGCGGCACCAGTTCATCGCGCCAATACATTCCCGGCGACTTGGAAAACCCGGCACCGCTGTCCTTGAGCACTACGTCATACAACAACCGATGTAGCGCCGATTGCGGTACCCGCGAATCACGGTGTGCGTTTTTGCGCCAGTTCCGAGTCAGGGCATCCTGAGCGGTCCCGAGCATGTTGCGCGGGATGGTGTTGGACGCATGATTGCGACCTTTGGAGTTACCGGTGGCGTAGAAGTGCGCGGCGTTTTTTACTGCCAGGCGGGCGAAGTAGTAGAGCTGGCTTACTGAAAAAATCCTGCAGGAGTTGCCCCACAACCGTTTCGGCACGCGCCTCGGCCGTGAACGAAAAACTGACTTCATTGGCCAGCACACGGATGTATTGAAGCGATTCTTCTCGGGCCAGATCGAAAATCAGCCCGTAGAGTTCGCTCTTCCAGGCGACCTGAATCTCGCCGGACAACTCCTGATAGAGCGTCAGATACAGACTTTCCCGATTACAGCGCGCAACGCCGCCGAGTGCCACATTAGGCTGCCAGCGCACTGCGCAATAGTCACTGATACTGCAACCCTCAGTGCGATCGAAGGCCCTGATATCAGAGCTCGTCGCGACCGCTAACACGCCAGCCTCGTGCAGACTCTTCAATCTTTCCTCGCTGGCCTCGACGCTCGGTGCCAGATGTTCGCTTCGGGATGTCGCGCTCAACGGCGCGATCCATTCGGGATGGTTGGCATTGCCATCGTCAAGCAAGGCCAGCAACGTCAGTTTCTGCACAAACCCAAGGGTCGAATACGGCACCGCGGGACTCGGTACACCGAAGCGCGATTCTAGTTCGCGTCGATCACGTTCGGCCTGCGCCGCCAATTGTTGCTGATGAACCTGGCAACATGCCTGGCAAGTACACGCCATGCGTCGGCCATGGCGGGCGGATGCAGAGTATCGGTGCTCGCACCGTATGCACTTGTAAGGATGACGCTGCGAGATCGGAGTGCCCCGGGCGTGCCGACGTACCCACATCGGCACATCGCAATAAGGGCACTTCAGATCCTGACTGACAATCGGCGGCAAAACCTTGAGCAAGCTGCGAACAGTGGCAGGGATCTGATACTCGGCCAGAAGCGCAGCGCTTTTTTCCCCGTCCAGATATCGCTGATAAATCTGCTCGATCTGATCGTCGGACAGGTGTGCAATTTCCTCAGCGCGTTCGAAATACGGATGCATTGAAAGAGGTCCTTTTTTTCGGTTTGAGTTGACGCACTCCTTTGCGCTCGAACCGCAAAATAATGACAATCGTGGCGATAAAACAAGCGAAAAAGCAGAAAATGGCTGCCAAGTTCAAACAAGTAATTTTCCCTGCGGCGTCCTCGGAAATTTCAACCCTCAACACAGGATTCATCTGTCGGAATTTTCCCTCTTCACCGATTCCGCCAGGTTTCACCCGCCCTCGTATTGCAGGCAGCAACAAAGCAACCACGCAAGAGAGCAGCGCAAATGCGCCAAGGCTGGCAAAATCGCGCTTTCGATTGCACTTAGCGCCCGTCGGCCAGGAATTCCCCCATGCAAATGACCACCGCCCTACTGATCGTCAACCCGTGCGACGACGAAGAAGACAACATGGCCATGCTCTGCTGCCATAGCGACAAGGGCGACATGTTTCTGATGAGCCGCTATCCGGACGAGGACGAGCTGGAGATCACCCTGGATGGCGAGCCTTCGACGCTGGACGGCGTGAAAGTCACCCTGTCCAAGACTCTGCTGAAGATTGAAATCGCGGCGGCGGATGCCGATGCGCTGAATGGCGATGATGTGCTGGAAATTACCTTCAATCCGGACATGGTTGATCTGGCTGAAGTTGAAGAAACCCTGAAGAATATTCTGGATGGGACTGGCACTTTCATTAGCCAGATTTGATGGCGTCTTGAAGGGCCTCATCGCGAGCAGGCTCACTCCTACAGTACGGTGTACGACGCCCCTATGTAGGAGTGAGCCTGCTCGCGATAGGGCCGGAACAGTCAACCAATCACTTCCCGGCTACAAAATTCCAACAAATCCCCCGGTCATTTCCCGCACTTTGCGCAAAATGCCGTTAGTCGCCACCCCCCTCGATGGATTAAAGTAACGCCCCCAGCCCCGGCGTTATCCGAACGCCTGCGGCCACCCTTTCCAGGAACAGTCACCGATGGAACATCGTGAAGCGCTGCTGGCGCTGCGAACCTTTCTTTCAACGCAGATTCTCGGCCAGGAAAAACTCATCGAGCGTTTGCTCATCGCCCTGCTCGCCGACGGCCACATGCTGGTCGAGGGCGCTCCGGGTCTGGCCAAGACCAAAGCGATCAAAGAACTCGCCGAGGGCATCGAAGCCCAGTTCCATCGCATTCAGTTCACCCCTGACCTGCTGCCGGCCGACATCACCGGCACCGAGATCTATCGCCCGGAAACCGGCAGTTTTGTGTTCCAGCAAGGGCCGATCTTCCACAACCTGGTCCTGGCGGACGAAATCAACCGCGCCCCGGCCAAGGTGCAATCGGCGCTGCTCGAAGCCATGGCCGAACGTCAGGTCAGTGTCGGGCGCAGCACGTACGAACTGTCGCCGCTGTTTCTGGTGATGGCCACGCAAAACCCGATCGAGCAGGAAGGCACGTATCCGCTGCCGGAAGCACAACTCGACCGTTTCCTGATGCACGTGAAAATCGGTTTCCCGGACGCCGCCGTCGAACGCCGGATCCTGCAACAGGCCCGTGGCGAAGCGCTCAACGGCGAAACCAAACCGGAACGCCGGGTCAGCCAGCAGGCGATCTTTGCTGCGCGCAAGGAAATCCTCGGTCTGTACATGGCCGACGCCGTGGAGGAATACCTGGTGCAACTGGTCATGGCCACGCGCACCCCGGCCAAATTCGACCCGGAAATGGCCGAGTGGATCGCCTACGGCGCCAGCCCGCGCGGCTCGATCGCCCTCGACCGCTGCGCCCGGGCCCACGCCTGGCTGGCCGGGCGCGACTTCGTCAGCCCGGAAGACATTCAGGCGGTGCTGTTCGACGTGTTGCGTCACCGCATCATTCTGTCGTTTGAAGCCGAAGCCGCCGGCATCGATCAGGATCGGGTGGTGCAGCGGATTCTCGACGTCGTAGCCGTCGCTTGACCCCCATGAACGCCCCCCTGCCGTCCGAACCGGGCATCCGCATCAGCCTCACCGATCTGATCGAGATGCGCCACCGTGTGCGCGAAGTGCAGCTGTTTTCCACACCCAGTCAGCGCAGTCCGCTGATCGGTCTGCATCACTCGAAATTCCGTGGTCGCGGGGTCGACTTCGATCAGGTGCGGGTCTATCAGGCCGGCGACGACGTGCGCACCATCGACTGGCGCGTGACCGCGCGTACCCAGGAGCCACACACCAAGCTGTTTCATGAAGAACGCGAGCGACCGATTTTCATCATGGTCGAGCAAAGCACCCGGCTGTTTTTCGGCTCCGGGCTGATGTTCAAGTCGGTGCTTGCAGCGCAAGCGGCGGCGCTGATCGGCTGGGCGGCGCTGGGGCACAATGATCGGGTTGGCGGACTGGTGTTCGGCGACAACGAGCATTACGAAATCAAACCGCGCCGCAGCAAGCAGAGCCTGCTGCAATTGCTCAACCGCCTGGTCAGGGTCAATCAGTCGCTGCACAGCGAACGCGAACCGGACCGCGACGCCCTCGGCGTGGCGCTGCGCCGGGCCCGCGAAGTGTTGCGTCCGGGCAGCCTGGTGATCGTGATCTGCGACGAGCGCGCGCTGTCCGACAGCGCCGAGCAGCAACTGAGCCTGCTATCGCGTCATTGCGATCTGTTGCTGTTGCCGCTGTCCGATCCACTGGATCACGCCCTGCCTGCCGCCGGGCTGCTGAGATTCGCGGAAAGAGGCGCACAGCTGGAACTCGACACGCTGAATTTCGAGCTGCGCCAGACCTATCGCGCTCAGGCCGAAGCACGCATCGCCCGCTGGGAATTGCTCGCGCAAAAACTGCGGGTGTTGTTGATGCCGTTGAGCACGCAAAGCGAAATGGTCGAGCAGATGCGCGAGTTCCTCAATCCGCAGCGCCCGGGGAGCAGTCGATGAACGGCCTCGAACAACTGCAACCGCTGATTTCGCCGCCGCCGATCGACTTCTGGCCGCCAGCGCCGGGCTGGTGGCTGCTGCTGTTATTGCTGCCGCTGCTGGGCTTCGCCGTGTGGCGTTTGCGCCGGTTCATTCCGATCAAGAAACGCCCGATCGTGCGCGCCGAACAACCGCTCGACCCCGTGCGCATCGCCGCACTGGCCGAACTGGCGCAGATGCCCAAACCCTACGACGGCGCACCCGCCGGTGCCTGGCTGCAGCAGCTCAACGGTCTGCTCAAACGCCTGTGCCGCAACCACTACCCCTACAGCCAGAGTCACACGCTCAACGGCCGCAAATGGCTGGCGTTTCTCGACAACCGTTGCCCGGCCGCCGGCCTGACGCGCTGGATGGTGCTGGTCGAAGGCGCCTATAAACCCGAATGCAAACTCGACGACAAAGCCATCGCCGGCCTGACCCAAGCCGTCGACACCTGGATTCGCAAGCATGTTTGAATTCGCCTGGCCGTGGATCTTCGTGCTGCTGCCGCTGCCGTGGCTGATGCGTCTGGTGCTGCCGGTGGCCGACAGCGGCGAGCCGGCGCTGCGCGTGAGTTTCCTCTCCGACCTCGAAGGTCTGGCACGGCGCCGGGCCCGCGCCAACCTGCCGGCGTGGCGCCAGCAAGCACCGTTCCTGCTGCTGTGGCTGTTGCTGCTGAGCGCCGCGGCGCGTCCGCAATGGCTCGGCGAACCGTTGCCGATTGCCGCCAGCGGCCGCGATCTGCTGGTGGCGGTGGACGTGTCCGGCTCGATGGATTTCCCCGACATGCAGTGGCAGGACGAAGACGTCAGTCGCTTGTCGCTGGTTCAGCATCTGCTCGGGGATTTCCTTGAAAGCCGTGATGGCGACCGCGTCGGTCTGATCCTGTTCGGCAGTCAGGCCTATCTGCAGGCACCGCTGACGTTTGACCGGCACACCGTGCGCGTCTGGCTCGATGAAGCGCGCATCGGCATCGCCGGCAAGAACACCGCCATCGGCGATGCGATCGGTCTGGCGCTGAAGCGCCTGCGCATGCGTCCGGCACAAAGCCGGGTATTGATTCTGGTCACCGACGGCGCCAACAACGGCGGCGAAATCGATCCGTTGACGGCGGCGAAACTGGCCGCCAGCGAAGGGGTGAAAATCTACCCGATCGGCATCGGTGCCGACCCACAAGACAGTGGCAGCACCGGCCTGCTCGGGGTCAATCCGAGCCTGGACCTCGACGAGCCGGCCCTCAAGGCCATCGCCAACGCTACCGGTGGCCAATACTTCCGAGCCCGCGACGGCAAAGAGCTGCAAGCGATCCGGGACACCCTCGATCAGCTCGAACCGGTGACCCAGCAACCAACCCAGGCACGCCCGGCGCAAGCCTTGTATCAGTGGCCACTGGCGTTGGCCCTGCTGCTGAGCCTGTTGCTGGTCGCCCGCGAATTGTGGCCGGACAACCCGCTGCAACGCCTGTTTACCAAGGAGCTGTATCTGCAAAGTCCGCTGCCTGACTGGCGCGAGCGTCTCAAGCGCCTGCGTCTGCGGAGGCGCCGATGATCGCGCTCTGGCCGCACTGGTTCCGCCCCTGGTGGCTGCTGCTCCTGCCGCTGCTGGGCTGGCTGATCTGGCAACTCTGGCACCGGCAGAAACGCGCCGGACGCTGGCAAATGATTCTGCCGCCGGCGTTCCACGCGACGCTGCTCAGCGGTGGCAATGGCCGCGCCAGCAAGCTGCCGTGGGTGGCCCTTGGCGTGGCGTGGCTGCTGACCATCGTCGCCCTGCTCGGCCCCAGTTGGGAGCGCGTCGAACAGACCAGCCAGAAACCTGCCGACCCGTTGGTGGTGGTGCTGGAGCTGACTCCGGAAATGCTCGCAACCGACTCGCCGCCAACGCGACTGGAACAGGCCCGGCGCAAGCTGTTCGACCTGTTGCAGGTACGCAGCGACGCGCAGACCGCGATCGTCGTCTACGCCGGCAGCGCGCACACGCTGGTGCCGCTGTCGGATGACCTGGCGACCAGCCACAATCTGCTCGACGCCCTCAAGCCGTCGCTGATGCCGGAAAGCGGCCATCGCGCTGATCTCGGCGTGAGCAAAGCATTGGCCTTGCTCAAGCAGGGCGCGCTCGGTCAGGGACGGATTCTGCTGATCGGCTCCTCGCTGACCGAAGAAGAACGCCAAGGCATTCGCCACGCCCTCGGCCAGCAATCGGCGCAACTGCTGATGCTCGGCATCGGCACCGCTGAAGGCGCGCCAATCGCTCAGGAGGACGGCAGTTTCCTCAAGGACGAACAAGGCGCGATCCGCGTGCCGCAACTCGACAGCCCGGGCCTTGGCGCATTCCTCGCCAGTGTCGGCGGCGAGTACCACAACGCGCGACTGGACGAGTCCGATTTGCGCGCCCTCGGCCTGCTCGATGGCCCGCGCAGCCTGCGCGACGATGGCCAGACCGTGCGCCTCGACACCTGGGCCGATCAGGGTTACTGGCTGTTGTTGCCGCTATTGCTGCTGGCTGCCTGCGCCGGACGACGTGGCTGGTTGTTTTGCCTGCCCTTGCTGCTGTGCCTGCCGCAGCCGAGCTACGCTTTTGACTTCGAAGACCTGTGGCTGCGCCCCGACCAACAGGGCCTGCACTTGCTCAAGCAGAAACGCCCGGCCGAGGCTGCCGAACACTTCGAAGATCATCAGTGGCAAGGGGTAGCGTTGTACGAGGCCGGCGATTACAGTGGCGCCGCTCAGCGTTTCGCCGAAGGCAGCGATGCCCGCGCCCACTACAATCGCGGTAATGCGCTGGCGAAAAGTGGTGAGCTGGAAGCGGCCATCGATGCCTATGAGCAAGCGCTGGAACTGCAACCGGATTTGCGCCCGGCACTGACCAACAAGGCCTTGGTGGAAAACCTGCTCAAGCAGAAGAACACCCCGCCACCGGTCGAACCACAGCCACAACCGGCGCAGCCAAATGTGCCCGGCGATGAACCACCGCCAGCGACTGCGCCGCCACCCGCGGTGAAAAGTGACACCCCGAGCGAGGCCCAGCCCGGCGAGTCGGCCAGTGAACCGCCGCCGACCACCCCGCCGCAACCAGGCCCCAACGAAGTGCCAGGCAGCGATGAAGCGGAAGAAACCGACACCGTGCCAACGCTGCGCCCGAGCGAGGACAACCTCGAAGGCGAGCAGCGTCAGGCACTGGAACAATGGCTGGGCAAGATTCCGGACGACCCGGGCGAACTGCTGCGACGCAAATTCTGGTACGAACAGCAACAACATCAGGATCAGGAAAAAACTCGATGACCCGTTTCACCGCTCTCTTGCTGCCCCTGCTGCTCTGCATGGCCAACGCACAGGCGGCCGAGCTGACGGCCAGCGTGGATCGCAGTCGCCTGAACTCCGGCGAGACGGTCGAACTCACCCTGGAAACGGATGATGTCACGCAGTTCGGCAAACCCGACCTGACGCCGCTGGAACCGCTGTTCGAGGTGCGCGGCACACGTCAGGTCAACCAGTTGAACACCCTCAATGGCGACAACCGCGCCACCACGCGCTGGATCATCACCCTGCTGCCGAAAGAGAACGGCAGCGTGGTCATTCCGCCGCTGCAACTGGGTGAGGTGCAGAGCCAGCCGATCACCGTGCAAGTAGTCGAGAGCGACAGCCGCGAAGAGAAAAACAACCTGGACCCGGTGTTCATCGAGGCCAGCCTCGACCAGTCCAGCGTTTACGTGCAGGCCCAGGCGATCCTGACCCTGCGCATCTACCACTCAGTGTCGCTGTATGACGACAGCAGCCTGACCCCGCTGCAGATCGCCGACGCGCGTATCGAGCAACTGGGCGACACCCGCACTTACGAGAAAGACATCAACGGCGTGCGCCATGGCGTGATCGAGATGCGCTATGCGATCTACCCGCAGCACAGCGGTTTGCTGACCATCGCCCCGCAGACTTTCAGTGCCACGCTGGTCGACACTCAGCCCGCTCAGGACGCGACCGCGCAAGGCCCGAAACCGGGCAAGCTACTGCACGTCAGCTCCTCGGAGATTCCGCTGACGGTCAAACCGAAACCGCTGACCTACCCCGCCGATGCGCCATGGCTGCCCGCGCGCAGCCTGAGCCTAAGCGAAAGCTGGAATCCGGAGCCGGATCACCTACAGGTCGGCGACTCCCTGACTCGCAGCCTGACTTTAAAAGCCGAAGGCCTGGCCAGTTCGCAACTGCCGGCCCTGCCCGCCACCGAGGCCAACGGCCTGCGCCGTTACCCGGATCAACCGGTGCTGAGCAACCAGAGCGGCGAGCGCGGCCTGATCGGCAGCCGTGAAGAACGCGAAGCGCTGGTGCCCAGCCGCAGCGGCGCGATCGAGTTGCCGACCGTCGACGTGATCTGGTGGAACACCTTCGAAGATCATCTGGAACACACCAGCCTGCCGGCGCGCACCCTGCAAGTAGCGAACAACCCGAGCCTGCAGGTCGACACCCCGGCCGGCACCTTGCAATTGAGCGCCATCGATAACGATGTGTTGTGGTGGTGGAAACTCAGCACCTTGATACTCGCCTGCACCACCCTGCTCGGCTTCGGCCTGTGGTGGCGCGCGCGCTGGCAACCGGCGGTGCATCGCGCCGCCCAAACCGGGCCGAGCCCGCGCACTTTGCTGGACGACATCAAGCGGGCGTGCCAGGCGAATGATCCGCAAGCGACGCGCCAGGCGCTGGATGCGTGGGCACGGCAGCAGCCGGAGACACTGGCGGACATGGCGGCGCGGTTTGTACCGTTGTCGGATGCGCTGGATGGGCTCAATGGCGCGCTGTACAGCGAGACCGGGCAGCATTGGCAGGGCGAGGATTTGTGGCGGGCGATCCGTACCATTCCGGCGGCGGAGCGGGTGCAGGATCCGGTGGGTGACAGTGGGTTGCCACCGCTTTATCCGAAGTAGGATCGCGGTAAATATCGCTTCGGGACTGCATTTGAAAAGTCCCTTGCAAGGGCTATGCAGTTTTCCCTGACTCTTTTAACAGCCCACCTTTATTATTTTGTTGCTGGAATTTTGCACGAAGGTAAACCCTATAGTTTGAAGGTGCTGCCTGGATGAGCGCTGCAACATTGTCTCCTCGGGCTGAAGAACAGTCGACTACGGACTCTACAAAGTAGTAACGCTGCTCCACCCCTTCACCCAGGCAGAGTTGAAAATCCTTAAAGAAAATCAAAACACTTTGGAATGAATTGGCAGACACCAATGCGCTACCTAAAAGCTCATACGCTGAAATATAGTATGCGTTTCCCACAACGCCCTGCGTGCCGCCCAGATCAGACAATGCCATCTCCAAGGATTCGGCCGAGAGCAGACCCGAAGAGTTCAATAACAGCAAAAACTCTTCAAAAAGTTTATCAGCCAATCGTGTAGCCAACATCCTCTCCTCATTGCTTATCTAGAAGCTCATAAGCTCTACGCTCAAATACTGGCAGATCGCGCCCATTGAGAGACCGAATGAACTGCTTAAAATGGTAGAGTACAAAACTCCAATATTCATCTGAATTTCATCTCACAAAAAAGGGGACAGCTTTATCGAATCAAATAAACCTGACCCCTTTTCAGTAGCTTTATCTCGGAATAATTACAGGAATAATCATCGGTGTGGGCGGTGCAGGTGGATTGATCATTCCCTTGCTTTCCACCACGAGAACACCCTTTTTCTTGATGGTATCGAACAACCGTTCAGTCGCTTCGGCATCAACGTAGCCACCCTCGTCAATCGATACACTCAGCGCCAGTTGTCGCCGTTCCTCCGTTAACTGAAGCTGCTTGGTACGGAAGAATGTATGAAGCGACATTTCTTTGATTTTCGACAAATCGACGTGCACGACCTCGACATACTTCAAAGCTTTCGCATCCCACCCCTGGACATAAAGCCCCTTGGCAGTCAGGGCAAAAGTACAAAATTGGTAGGTGCCCGTATTTGAACCCGGCGTGGAGATAATCAATGAGCAGCGACCGTGCTGGAGAATCGGATCACTCATAGAAGGATCGTCTTTTACGATCTGCGAAGAAAATTGCGCCCGGTCATAATAAACCGTTGCTTTGTCTACTGGCGTGGTGTTGCAGCCTGATACCAGCAGAGTGACGCCCAGCAACAACGAGATTCCGAAACAGCGCATAGTCAACCCCCCTTTTAAAAAAGAAAAAACCCAACAACTATACAACAGAAAATTCACTCAACCCTTTCAAGCATCTTCATCAGACTTGAAGCATCATTTAACAACTCGGAATCGTTACAAAAATCCTTTAATTCAGCCAAAGCAGCTTTTACCTGAATAGCTGCACCTGTGCTCTCTCGCCAATGGACTTCGTTCAGACCTGCAAGTGCAACAACCAACTCGCCGTCATATCTGTCACCAGCGAGAACATCATCACTCAATAAAGCCACCGCAACGGGAAGCACATATCGAGTAAACAACTCTTGTCTCAACGCGCGACAAATATCACCTACAGCCAATTCATTTATAGGGACATCACGTACCAAAACATACCATTCATCCAACGAACAACCGTCCTGCGCAGCAATGTCTAAAAAAGGCAATTCCTCCAAATCACGAAACTTCATATTCCATCCCCCTGTAATGCTGACTCAACTCGACAGCAATAAAACCCGGACAGATCACGTTTATTATCAAATCAATGGTTGAATTTCGTTATCACTTGTTCGCCTTTGCGATAGGACAGGACAAATGACTTTTATGGTTCACCGCGGCTGGCGGCGGCGGCCTGTAACTGGTCCACCAGACGAAGAATTTTCGCGCCGTTTATGTCGGTTTCGGCATTCCAGTCCTCAACTCCATCTTTTTCGACGGCCAATTCCGTTTCTATGTAGCCCTCTCCCAGTTCAACACCGTATCGGAAAGCGTCATAGCCATCGACGATACCAACTTCGACTTCCTGGAAAATTTCCTCGACGATCTTTATATCTTCGGTGATCACTTTTTACCCCCTCTGGACTGGGCAAAGGCGGAGTTTCCTCGGCGCCATCCACATCCCTTTCAAAACAAATTAGCCACATTGCGTTCATCTCAACATTCCCTGTTCCGCGTCCCCCGCCTGAAGTCACGCGGATTTGATAGCGAGCTAAAAACAACGTAGCGCCCCTAAAAAAACCACCAATGCTCACTGCGATCATCCAGACTCAAACGACTAACTTACTTCCTTTATATAGGAAGAAAACTGTCCACCCCCTTGATCCACATGCAGCCGCCCGCACTGCTGGCATCGATAAACCGTCACAGCCCCTTGGTCTATCGTTTCGTAGAACTCGTCTTCAGACAGCCAACGATTTGATAGCGCACAGCCAATTTCATCTATCTTCTGCTCAGCGACTAAAGACAACTCAGAATCGGACGTACCCGAAGACAGGTTAATTACATGACCGCAGACACAAGCAAATTTTGGCATGACTGAAGCGTCCTTTTTCTGTTCAAGCTTTGTCTTATGGCCATTCTAGAAGCACAGCCTCATCGGAAACTGTTGGGTTTTCTAAAACCCGGAAAGCGTACCGCACTCGCCGCAAAATGATATCAATATAATGGCAAAACACCAGATAACCGCTTTCTGGCATCACCGAAATGCCCAGCCTCGACCTACCCAGACGAGCCCTCACTCCCCAATAATCTGTAAACTCCCCCCTCTTTAGCCGCCCATCATTCCCCCGCGGCCATCACCTGTTTATGTAGCGGAGTCCACCTTGCGTCTGTTCCACACCTCCGACTGGCACCTTGGGCAAAACCTGCATGGCCAGGAGCGCGATTTCGAGCATGCGTGCTTTCTCGAATGGCTGCTGCGCCAACTGCAACTGGCGCAGCCGGATGTGCTGCTGATTGCCGGGGACATCTTTGACACGGTCAATCCGCCGGTCAAAGCCCAGGAACGCCTCTACGACTTCATCGTCAGCGCTCACGAGCAGCAGCCGTTGCTGACCATCGTGATGATTGCCGGCAACCACGATTCCGGCTCGCGCATCGAACTGCCCGCGCCGTTGATGCGCCGTTTGCGCACCCATGCGCTGGGTCGGGTGTTGTGGCTGGATGACGGGCAACTGGATGCCGAACGCCTGCTGCTGCCACTGCCAAATGCCCAAGGCGAGATCGCCGCGTGGTGCCTGGCGCTGCCGTTCCTGCGTCCGGCGGAAGTGACCGGTGCGCATCTGGGCGACAACTATCTGCGCGGTATCGGTCAGGTGCATGAATGGCTGATCGAAGCGGCGAATGCCAAGCGCCAGCCGGGTCAGGCACTGGTTGCCATCAGCCACGCGCATATGGCTGGCGGCTCGGTCTCGGAAGACTCCGAGCGCAGCCTGATCATCGGTAACGCCGAAGCGCTGCCCGCCAGCCTGTTCGGGCCGAGCATCAGCTACGTCGCCCTCGGCCATTTGCACAAGCCGCAGAAGGTCAACGGTGAAGAGCGGATTCGCTACAGCGGCTCGCCGATTCCGTTGTCGTTTTCGGAGATCGGTTATCAGCACCAGATTCTCGACGTCACCCTCGACGGCGAAACCCTGGTCAGTGTCGAACCAAAACTGATTCCAAGGTCGGTCAACCTGCAACGCATCGGCCCGGCGCCACTGGCGGAGATCCTGCTGCAACTGGCCGATCTGCCGAATATTGATCTGCTCGCCGAAACCCAGCGCCAGCCATGGCTGGAAGTGCGCGTAACCCTCGATGAGCCGCAGCCGGATCTGCGCCATCAGGTGGAAAACGCCCTGCAAGGCAAAGCCGTGCGACTGGTGCGGATCGCCGCCGAGTACGCCGGCAACCGTGGCGCCGATGGCAGCGACGACGGCAGCGCGCTGGTCGAACTGGATCAACTCACTCCGCAAGAACTGTTCAGTCGCGCCTGGCTCGACAATTACGGCAACGAGGTCGATGAACAGACGCTCAAGGACTTCGCCGAACTGCTGCAGGACGTGCAACTGGAGGGTGAGCAGCCATGAAGATTCTCGCCATTCGCTTGAAGAACCTCGCCTCGCTAGCCGGGCCGTTCGAGATTGATTTCACCGCCGAACCGCTGGCCAGTGCCGGGCTGTTCGCGATCACCGGGCCGACCGGCGCCGGTAAAAGTACCTTGCTCGACGCGCTGTGCCTGGCGCTGTTCGGTGCGGTGCCGCGCCTGAACAACACTGGCCGTGACGCCAAGGTTCCGGATTCGGACGGCGAAATCGCCACCGGCGACCCGCGCACCTTGCTGCGGCGCGGCACCGGCGAAGGGTATGCCGAGGTGGATTTTGTTGGCGTCGATGGCCGCCGTTACCGTGCGCGCTGGGAAGCCAACCGTGCCCGCGAGAAGGCCGGCGGCAAGTTGCAGGCCAGCCGGCAGAGCCTGCGCGACATCGATCAGGATCAACTGCTCGCCAGCCAGAAAGGCGAATACAAGACCCAGCTCGAAGCCGCGCTCGGTCTGAACTTCGAACAGTTCACCCGCGCCGTGCTGCTGGCCCAGAGTGAGTTCAGCGCATTCCTCAAGGCCGACGACAACGACCGCAGCGAACTGCTGGAAAAACTCACCGACACCGCGCTCTACACCCGCCTCGGCCGCCGCGCGTTCGACAAGACCAAAGAAGCCCGCGAAGCGCACAAGCTGCTGCAGGATCAAGCCACCGGGGTCACCCCGCTCGCCCCCGAAGCCCGGGCCGAACTGGATGAGCGTTTCAACGCTGCCCAGCAACAGTTGAAGTTGCAGCAAGCGCAGCTCAAGCAACTGGAACAACAGCACAGTTGGCTCAAGGATTTGCGCCAGTTGCAGGACGCGCAGCAAGCCGCCGCCGAGCAACTGCACAGTGCGCAGCAACAGTGGGAAGGTCTGGCGGGTGAACGCCTGAAACTGACGCGCCTGGAACAACTCGCCCCGCAACGTCACCAGTTCGCGCGCAAGACTGAACTGGATGTGCAGCTGACGCCGCTGGCGGCACAGATTGCCGCGCACACCGAACAACACGGCGAACTCAATGAGCGTCAGACGCAACTGGAGCAGGCGCTCGATGCGGCAAAAATCGCCCTGACCGAAGCGCAGCAACGGCACAGCGAAAGCGCCCCGCTGCTGCGTCAGGCTTTCGAAGAGCAGAGCACCCTCGCCCGCCTCGCCAAAGACACCGCCCTCAGCGCCGACGCCCGGCAAGCCGCCGAGCAGGCCTGCACGCAAGGCCAGAGCGCCATTCAAGCCTTGCAGGAAAAACAGGCTGAAGTTGCTGAACGCCTGCAGAAAATGGCCGCCGAGCTCGAACAAAGCGCTCATCTGGCACCGCTCAGCGATGCATGGAATGCCTACCGCGATCGCCTGCAACAGTTGATGCTGATCGGTAATCGACTGAACAAAGGGCAAGCCGAACTGGCGACCCTCGAACAAAATGCAAGCCAAAGCGCCGAAGCGCTGGCCACGCAAAAGCAGCAACTGGAAGTTCTGTTCAAGGAGGCCGGCGCCGAGCCGGATGCGGTCGCCGAGCAGATCGGCATCCTCGGCACTCTGTTGCAGGACAACCGCAAACAGCTACGCGCCATCGAAGACCTGACGCGGCTGTGGGCCAGTCAGCAGGAACTGGAAAAACGCGGCGCCGAGCTGCAACAGCGCCTGCTCGATGCACAGCAGGAACGTGAACGTCTGACCCAGGACGGGGTGAAAACCAAGGCCGAGCTGACCGTCGCCGAACAAACCCTCAACGTCACCCGTGAACTGCTCGAGCGCCAGCGTCTGGCCCGCAGCGCCAGTGTCGAGGAGTTGCGCGCGCAGTTGCAGGACGACCAGCCCTGCCCGGTCTGCGGCAGCAACGAGCATCCGTATCATCAGCCGGAAGCACTGCTGCAAAGCCTCGGCCGTCATGATGAAAGCGAACAGGCCAACGCCCAGCAAGTGGTCGATCAGCTCAAGGAAAAGCTCATCGAACTGCGCGCCGAAGTCGGTGGCGTGATAGCTCAACAAAAGGAGCTGCTGCAACAACAGGAACAACTGGTCGCGCAGCAACAGGCACTAGCGCCGAGCCTCGACGCCCATCCGCTGTCCGCTCAGTTACTGAACCAGGACGCCGACAAACGCGACGCCTGGCTGACCCGGCAAAACGATCAACTGAATCAGAGCATCACCCAGGACGAACAACGCCAGAGCGCCCTGCTCACCCTGCAACAGGACGCGGCGCGCTTGACCCAGCAACTGCGCAATGCCGAAACCGCGCATCAGCAAGCGGCGCAGCACCTGAGCAACCAACAACGCGAACTGAGCAGCGACCGTCAGCGTCTCGACGAGGAACTGACCGCGTTCGCCAGTTTGCTGCCGGCCGACACCCTCGAAGCCTTGCGCGTAGAGCCGGCGGCGACCTTCATGCAGCTGGATCGGCAGATTGCCGAGCGTCTGGCGCAAGTCGATCAGCAAAAGGAAGAGTTGGCCGAGCAGCAGCAACGCCAGCAAACGCTGGAGAAGGAACAGGATCGCCAGCTCAGCCGCGTACAGCAATTGCAAAGCGCCGAGCAGCAATTCAGTGCACTGGCCGAGCAGCAACAAGCCAGTCAGGAAAAACTCGCGCAACTGCTGGGCGAACACAGCAGCGCCGAGCACTGGCAGCAGCAACTGGAACAGGCCGTGGAACAGGCGCGCAACGCCGAAACCGGCACCGCTGCGGAACTGCAGAACGTGCGCACGCAACGGGTGCAGATTGGCGCCGAACTCAAGGCTCAGCAAGAACGCTTGCAGGCGCTGCAAAGCGAAGATGACGAACTGACGCAGAAGATTGCCGACTGGCGCGCACGCCATCCTGAACTGGATGACGGTGGTCTCGAAGACTTGCTGCGCGTCGATGACACGCAGCTCAGCGAATTGCGCCAGCGCTTGCAGCACAACGAAAAAGCCATCGAACAGGCCAAGGTGCTGCTGCAGGAACGTGATCAGCGTCTGGCCGATCATCAGGCGCAGCACAACGGCAATCTCGATGCCGAACAACTCGCCAGCGCCCTCGCCGATCTGCAAAACCAGTTCAACCTCAGTGAGCAACAGTGCGCCGAACTGCGCGCCGAACAAGCCGAAGATCAGCGCCGGCAAAACGCCAATCAGGCACTCGCGCAGCAGATTGCCGACGCCTATGCCGAGTACCAGCGCTGGGCGCGTCTGAATGCGTTGATCGGCTCGGCCACCGGCGATACCTTCCGCAAGATCGCCCAGGCCTACAACCTCGACCTGCTGGTGCATCACGCCAACGTGCAGTTGCGCCAACTGGTCAAACGCTATCGCCTGAAACGCGGTGGCAGCATGCTCGGCCTGCTGGTGATGGATACGGAGATGGGCGACGAACTGCGCTCGGTGCATTCGCTGTCCGGCGGCGAGACCTTCCTGGTGTCGCTGGCCCTTGCACTGGGCCTGGCATCGATGGCCTCAAGCACGCTGAAGATCGAATCGCTGTTCATCGACGAAGGCTTCGGCAGCCTCGATCCGGAGTCGCTGCAACTGGCCATGGATGCACTCGACGGCTTGCAGGCCCAGGGACGCAAGGTCGCGGTGATTTCCCACGTCCAGGAAATGCACGAACGGATTCCGGTGCAGATTCAGGTACAACGCCAAGGCAACGGCTTGAGCACACTGGAGGTGAAATGAACACGCTGTATTCGTTCCGCCGCTGCCCTTACGCGATGCGCGCGCGAATGGCCCTGCGTTATTCGGGCGTGCCGGTGGAGATCGTCGAAGTCAGCCTCAAGGCCAAACCGGCCGCGATGCTGGCGATCTCGCCCAAGGGCACGGTGCCGGTGCTGGATGCGCAGGGTCGGGTGATCGATGAGAGCCTGGAGATCATGCGCTGGGCGTTGGCGCAGAATGATCCTGACAACTGGGTGCTTGGCGGTGATTCACGGATTGCCGGGTTGATCGAAGCCAACGATCAGGCATTCAAGGTGCATTTGAACCGCTATAAATATGCCGAGCGTTATCCCGAGCAGCCGATGGAGGTTTATCGGGCTGAGGGGGCGTTGTTTTTGCAGCAGTTGGATGAGTTGCTTGAAGGTCGGGATTATTTGCTGAGTGATCATCCGTGTCTCGCGGATATCGCGTTGCTGCCGTTCGTTCGGCAGTTTGCGCATGTTGATCGCGAGTGGTTTGCGCAGACGCCTTATGTGCGGTTGCAGGTGTGGTTGCAGGGTTTTCTTGAGTCCGAGCTGTTCACGACGATCATGAAGAAGTAACCCGAATTCCTGGTACCGAACTCCTTGTGGCGAGGGGATTCATCCCCGATGGGCGGCGAAGCTGCCTTGAAATCAGACACCTCGGTGTATCAGAATAATCCGGTTCGCCGGGTCTGGGGCCGCTTCGCGGCCCATCGGGGATGAATCCCCTCGCCACAATGGTTCGCTCAATCTAAGCCAGCACGGCGCACATACCGAGTGCCGAGCAATCCACTTCAAACGGCCCAAGGAAATCGACCTCAGCCTTGATCGGCGGATTGCCGGCCAGCAACCCTTGGGAGTTGGCCCGTTCGATATTGTGCGCAATGCTGTGATTGGCCTCTATGGCCCGCGCTAGCGCACCCACCGAGCCTTGGCCGAAGCCGAGCAACGCGGCGCCATTGGTCATCAGTGCCAGCCCGGCGATGACCCAGAGTCTGTAGCCTTTCATGCGCCGCCCACTCCTGCGAGTTCAGCGCGATCAACCAGCACGTCTGCGCGGTGTTCGAACTGGATGCCGGGGTGTGCGACCTGGATCGGTGCGTCGAAGCTGTGTTGGGTTTGCGCGGCGATGCTGACAAACAGCACCAAGGCCAGGTAAAGACCGATGGCCAGGTAGGCGCCGCGCTTGGCTGAAGTAATGATTGAACTGGCCATGATGTGCTCCGTGGGCATGTTTCAGTGCCGTCAGGATCAATCAAAAAAGCCGAAGCAACCACTCAGGGTTTTCCATAGTGAACATCAGCTTGGTTGATTATTTAGCCGGTCTATCTCAGCTTTGGAGAAAACCTATCGAGCGCAGATTTTTCGATCACGCATACGTGTAGGAGCTGCCGAAGGCTGCGATCTTTTGACTTTCAAGATCAAAAGATCGCAGCCTTCGGCAGCTCCTACAGGGAGTTGTTCGAAGCGGGCATTTCAGTGTTGGGCTTTGTGATCCAGCGCGGCGTAGAAGTTGGCGCTCTGTTGCAGGTATTTCTGGGTGTAGCTCTGGGTGTGGGATTTTTTGCCGGCTATTTCAACGTTGGCACTGGCTGGCAACGCAACGGTGGCGGAGATGGCGGAAGCGGCGATGATCGAGAAGAGATTGAAGTTCATGGCGGTAACCCTCGTGTTCGGTTGGCTTGCTTTGCCCGGTTGGGCCGTGGAGCAAACTTAACGCTCGAGGGTTGATCGCTTGAAATGCTTTGTAGCATTACCGGATATCAGCGCGATTAATACAACGAGACAGGCCCCGTGAACCGGGGCCTGTGGCTTATTGTCGCACTAGAAACTTCAGATCGCTGGGGGCGTCCATCGGCAGTTTTTGCACGGTTTTGCCGAGCAGACCGGTCTTGGCATCGCGCTCGACGACGACAATTGCGTTGCTCTTCTGGTTGGCGATCAGCAGGAATTTGCCACTCGGATCGAGGCTGAATTCGCGCGGGTGATCACCCTCCACCGAGCGTTTTTGCAGCTCTTTGAGCTGACCGGTGGCCGGATCAATGCTGAACACCAGCAACTGATTGGCGGTGCCACGATTGCTGACGTAGAGGAACTTGCCATCGGCCGACGCATGCAGCGCGGCGGCGGCTTTGTCCGAGGTCGGCTGACCGGCGGCCAGATCGACCATTTGCGTCTGGGTCAGCACGCCGTCGTGGTAGTCGAACACCGCGACCTGCGCGCTCATTTCCATGGTCAGCCAGGCATGCTTGCCGTCGGCACTGAACAGCAGATGACGCGGGCCGCTGCCGGCCGGCAGGCTCACCGAAGCGGTTTTCGCCGGGGTCAACGGCAGGTCCGGG
Organism: Pseudomonas sp. MIS38; assembly: GCF_019891575.1. NCBI lineage: Bacteria > Pseudomonadati > Pseudomonadota > Gammaproteobacteria > Pseudomonadales > Pseudomonadaceae > Pseudomonas > Pseudomonas sp. MIS38. The sequence continues at coordinate 55,442 of NZ_JAFLXF010000027.1, read as the reverse complement.
TTGGCCTTCGGGTCAAATTTGTAGATGAAGACCTTGTCCGCCCCGAGGTCGTTGGAGAACACGTAGCGGCCATCCGGTGAGGAAACGGTCGAGTGCACGTGGTTCGAGGCCTGACGCTCGGGGTTGACCCGGCTCGCCGGGTGCGCGCTCATCTGCACCACCGGTTTGAGCTTGCCATCGGCGCCGACCGGCAACACCGCGAGGGTGCCGCCCGGATCTTCCACCACCGAATAGTTGCTGACGAACAGATGGCTGGCATCGCCGCTGAGGCTCGAATGGGTCGGCTCGTTGCCCAGGCTCTGCACTTGATTGATCAGGGTCAGAGTGTGGGTCTTCGGATCGATCGAGTAGCTGCTGACGCGGCCCACCGGGTCTTTCTGGCCGGGGCCGTTTTCGTTGACCACGAACAGCCGATGCTGGTCTTTGGACAGGGTCAGCCACGACGGGTTTTCGCTCTTCACCACTTGCAGCGGCTTGGCAGCGATCTGTCCGGTGGTGCTATCGAAATTCATTCGATAGATGCCCTGGCTGGTGCCGGCGGTGTAGGAGCCCACCAGCAATTGATAGGTCTCGGCGCTGGCACTGGATAGGCCCATCGCACCGACGCTGCCGGCCATCAGCAGTGGCCAGAATTTACGCATGTTCATTGATCATCTTCCTCGTCGTCGCTGCTGCTGACTACGTCGCCGACGCAGACCAAACGGTGCTCGCCGGTGGTCTTGGTGTCGCTGGCGTAGCCAATGATCAGCCAGCTCTGCAGGTCTTCATCAAACGTCGCCGCCGTAACCTGCGCCGGGGTGAACTCCCAATGCTTGGCCGTGCGGCCATCGATGCATTCGATGTGCAGGTTGTCGTCTTCGTCGAGGGCGAATTCGAAGGCATGCAAGCCATCGATTTCGACCATGCCGCAGTGTTCGAGGGCGTTGAGAAGGGTTTGGGCAGTCATGGCAAACAGTCTTTCTTAGGGGGGAAAGGGCCAATGATAGCTCATTGTCGCTGGAGATCCCTGTGGGAGCGGGCTTGCTCGCGAAAGCGGTGTGTCAGGCAATCAATCACTGACTGAAAGAATGCCTTCGCGAGCAAGCCCGCTCCCACAGGGGGTGTGCGGCGCGATTTACAACGCGTCGCGCGAGGGCTTGCCATCCACCAGCCGCTGGATGCGCAACGGATTGCCATTCTTCAGCGGTTCCGGCAGCAAGCTGTCGGGGTAGTTCTGGAAGCACACCGGGCGCAGGAAGCGATCGATCGCCAGCGTCCCCACCGACGTTCCGCGCGCATCGGATGTCGCCGGATACGGCCCGCCATGCACCATCGAATCACACACCTCCACACCCGTTGGATAACCATTGAGCAGGATCCGTCCGACTTTCTGTTCGAGCAGCGGCGTCAGTTCCGGGAAGCGTTCGAAGTCGGCTTGTTCGCCGATCATCGTCGCGGTCAGTTGGCCGTGGAGGCCCTGCAACGCCGCGCTCAGCTCGGCCTTGTCCGCTACTTCGACGATCACCGTGGTCGGGCCGAACACTTCTTCCTGCAGCACTTCATCGCCGTTGATCAACAGGCTGACATCGGCCTTGAACAATTGCGGCTGCGCCTGATTACCCTGCTGCGGCTGGCCCGCCAAGTGCTCGATCGCGGAATGCGCCAAGAGCTTCTGCAAGCCTTTGCCATAGCTGCCGAGGGTGCCGGCGTTGAGCATGGTCTGCGCCGGTTGATCGCCAATCAGCCCGGCAACTTGCTGGACGAAGGCGCTGAACTGCGGCGAGCGAATACCAATGACCAAACCCGGATTGGTGCAGAACTGGCCGCAGCCCTGCACCACCGAAGCGGTCAGGTCGCGGGCAATGGTTTCCGAGCGCTCAGCCAAGGCTTGAGGCAGAACGATCACCGGGTTGATGCTCGACATTTCGGCGAACACCGGAATCGGTTGCGGCCGCGCCGCTGCCATGTCGCACAGTGCCCGACCGCCCTTGAGCGAACCGGTGAAACCGACTGCCTGGATCGCCGGATGCTTGACCAGCCATTCGCCAACGCCACCGCCGTAGATCATGTTGAACACGCCTGCCGGCATCGCGGTTTTTTCGGCGGCGCGAATCAGTGCGTCGGCAACAAGTTCAGCGGTTGCCATGTGGCCGCTGTGGGCCTTGAACACCACCGGGCAACCGGCGGCCAGCGCGGCAGCGGTATCACCGCCCGCAGTGGAAAACGCCAACGGAAAGTTGCTCGCACCGAACACGGCCACCGGGCCGAGGCCGATGCGGTACTGGCGCAGATCCGGGCGCGGCAATGGCTGGCGATCCGGCAATGGCAAATCGATTCGCGCGCCGTAGAAATCTCCGCGCCGCAGGACTTTGGCGAACAGGCGCATCTGGCCGCTGGTGCGCCCGCGCTCGCCCTGAATCCGCCCCGCCGGCAGCGCGGTTTCGCGGCAGACCAGCGCGACGAACTCATCACCCAAGGCATCCAGTTCATCGGCAATCGCGTCGAGAAATTGCGCACGGCGTTCGCCGCTGAGGCTGCGATAAGCGGGGTACGCTGCGGCGGCGGCTTTGGCGGCGGCATCGACTTCGGCTTCAGTCGCTTGAATGAAATCGTACGGCAGGTGTTCGCCGTTGGTCGCGTCGACGCTTTGCAGTTTGACGTTGCCCGCTGCGCTGCGCTGTCCGCCGATGTAGTTGTGGCCAAGAATCTGAGTCATGGGAGCTCCTTAAAGGGTGCCGATGCTGTCCGGTTGAAAAGCCGCTGCTGCCGGAGCGATGCCGTTGACCAGCGGTGCGCCGAATTCGGCCTGGCTGATTTCAAACCGGTCGCCCGGTTGGGTGCGGATGCCATCGGCGAACGACAGGGTCGCGGTGCCGAAAAAGTGGATGTGCACGTCGCCAGGACGCAGGAACTGGCGGTATTTGAAGTGGTGGTATTCGAGGTTGGCGAGGCTGTGGCACATGTTGGCCTCGCCGCTGAGAAATTCGTTTTGCCACAGCACTTCGCCGTTACGCAGGATGCGACTGGTGCCGGCCAGATGCTGCGGCAATTCACCGGTGCGCAGTTCCGGGCCGTAGCTGCAACTGCGCAGTTTCGAGTGGGCCAGGTACAGGTAGTTCTTGCGTTCCATGACGTGGTCGGAGAATTCGTTGCCCACTGCGAAACCGAGGCGATACGGTTTGCCGTCGTGACCAATGACGTAGAGCCCGGCCATTTCCGGCTCTTCCCCGGCGTCTTCGGCAAACGGCGGCAACGGGAACGCTTCGCCCGGACGCACGACGATGCTGCCGTCGCCCTTGTAGAACCATTCCGGCTGCACGCCCGCTTGCCCCGCCGCTGGTTTACCGCCCTCCACGCCCCATTTGAAGATGCGCATGGTGTCGGTCATTTGCGCTTCGTCGCCGGCCTGCTGGTGCATCTTGTCCCGCGCCGAGGCGCTGCCCAGGTGCGTCAGGCCGGTGCCGCTGACCAGCAGGTGCGCCGGGTCCGGGTGATCCAGCGGTGGCAGGATGCGCCGGTCTTTGAGCAACTGCGCATAGTCATGACTGATGCCCAGGCCGTGGGTTTGTACTTGCTGCTCCAGAGTGCCGCCGGCTTCGATCGCGGCCAACGCGAGATCGCGTACGCTGCGGGCGTCCTGCACTTCGCGGATCAGCCCGTTGTCGACCACGCCGACGCGGCGCTCGCCGTTAATCAATTCGAATTGAACCAGATGCATATGTCCTCTCCTGTAAACCAGTCTTGAGTTCGGCGCCGATCCATTGTGGGAGCGGGCTTGCTCGCGAATGCGGTGTGTCATTCAACGAATGATGGTGGCTGACCCACCGCATTCGCGAGCAAGCCCGCTCCCACATGGGTTCCATGTTGTTCTGCAGATTCAGGTTCGGGTAGCACCGCGCGCACTGGCGGCGAACTGCTCGACCGGCAGCACGTGTTTGCGCTCAAGCACGCGGTAGACGATTCCGGTAAGAATCAAACCGAACACCATCACCCCGCTGAGGAAATACAGCCCCGAAGCCAGATTCCCGGTGTATTCCTTCAACGCCCCGATCACGAACGGCCCGATGTAGCCACCGAGGTTGCCCACCGAGTTGATCAGCGCGATCCCCGCCGCCGCACTCGCACCGGCAAAGAACCGCCCGGGCAAGGTCCAGAACACTGCCGTGCAGGAAAACAGCGCGAACGCCACCAGGCACAGCGCCGCCAGTTGCGCCACCGGCAGGGTCAGCCACGCGCTGAAGAACAGGCCCAGCGCGCCCAGCACATAGAGCACCGCGAGGTGGCCGTAGCGATCATTCATGCGGTCGGAACTGCGCGGCACGATCAGCAGACCGACGATGCCAAAGATGTACGGCACCGCCGAGACAAAACCGGTCACCAGATCGCTGCCGCCGAACTGTTTGATCAGCGTCGGCAGCCACAGGCCGAGGCCATAAATGCTCAGGGTCACCGGCAGGTAAAACAGTGCCAGCAGCAACACGCGTTTGTCTTTGAGCGCATGCAGCGGGTTGCCGTGACGGGTCTGGCCGTATTCCTGAAGATCTTTTTTCAGTTCGCCGGTCAGCCAGTCTTTCTCGGCCTGATCCATCCACTTCACGTTCTGCGGGCCGTCGGGCAGCCAGCGCAATACCGGCCAGGTCAGGAGGATCGCCGGGGTGCCGATGACGATGAACAGCCACTGCCAGCCGTGCAGACCGAGGATGCCGTCCATGCCCAGCAAGCCGCCGGATACCGGGCCGGTGATCATCATCGCGATGGGTTGCGAGAGGATGAACAGGCCGAGGATCTTGCCGCGATGGCGCACCGGAAACCATTGGGTGATGTAGTACAGAACGCCGGGGAAGAACCCCGCCTCCGCCGCGCCGAGCAGAAAGCGCATCACGTAGAAACTGTGCGGGCCCTGGACGAACGCCATGCCGATGGTGATTGCGCCCCAGGTGATCATGATCCGCGCGAACCAGCGCCGCGCACCGAAGCGCTCAAGCATCAGGTTGCTGGGGATTTCGAGAAGAAAGTAGCCGATGAAAAACAGCCCGGCACCGAGACCGTAGGCCGCATCACCGATGCCGATGTCGGCGCCCATGTGCAGTTTGGCGAAGCCGACGGCGGAGCGATCCACATAGGCGATCAGGTACAGCAGGATCAGGAAGGGAATCAGTTTCAGCGTGATGCGGCGAACAAGCCGCAGTTCCTGGCTCATGGGATCGGTCTCCGATTGTTGTTTTTATGGAACCTCGGGGGACGCCTCTCGCGGAAAACCGCCAGGGCCAATCCCTCCGTCGAAAACGACTATATAGTAATACTAATTACCCAACAACACTTCCAAAGCGGCGATTTTGCGCTTATGTTTAGCCGTGACTCGCAAACAATAGTCTTACAATAAGAGAATCGATCATGTCTGAGAAGAAACCCACCCTGCGCTCGGCCCAATGGTTTGGCACTGCCGACAAGAACGGCTTCATGTACCGCAGCTGGATGAAGAATCAGGGCATCGCCGACCACCAGTTTCATGGCAAGCCGATCATCGGCATCTGCAACACCTGGTCGGAACTGACCCCGTGCAACGCGCATTTCCGCCAGATCGCGGAGCACGTCAAACGCGGGGTGATCGAGGCTGGTGGCTTTCCGGTGGAATTCCCGGTGTTCTCCAATGGCGAGTCGAACCTGCGCCCGACCGCCATGCTCACCCGCAACCTGGCGAGCATGGACGTCGAAGAAGCGATTCGCGGCAACCCGATTGACGGCGTGGTGCTGCTGACCGGCTGCGACAAAACCACCCCGGCGCTGCTGATGGGCGCGGCCAGTTGCGACGTGCCGGCGATCGTCGTCACCGGCGGGCCGATGCTCAACGGCAAGCACAAGGGCAAGGACATCGGCTCCGGCACCGTGGTCTGGCAGCTCAGCGAACAGGTCAAGGCCGGCACTATCACCATTGACGACTTCCTCGCGGCCGAGGGCGGCATGTCACGCTCGGCGGGCACCTGTAACACTATGGGCACCGCGTCGACCATGGCTTGCATGGCCGAAGCACTGGGCACGTCCCTGCCGCACAACGCGGCGATTCCGGCAGTCGATGCGCGGCGTTACGTGTTGGCGCACATGTCCGGCATGCGTGCGGTGGAGATGGTGCGCGAAGACTTGCGCCTGTCGAAGATCCTGACCAAGGAAGCCTTTGAAAACGCCATTCGGGTCAACGCGGCTATTGGCGGTTCGACCAACGCGGTGATCCACTTGAAAGCCATCGCCGGGCGCATCGGTGTCGAGCTGGATCTGGATGACTGGACGCGCATCGGGCGCGGCATGCCGACCATTGTCGACCTGCAACCGTCCGGGCGCTTTCTGATGGAAGAGTTTTACTACGCCGGTGGTTTGCCAGCGGTACTGCGCCGTCTCGGCGAGGCCAATCTGATCCCCAATCCCGATGCACTGACCGTCAACGGTAAATCGCTGGGCGAGAACACCAAGGATGCGCCGATCTATGGGGAGGACGAAGTGATCCGCACCCTCGACAATCCGATCCGCGCTGACGGCGGCATCTGCGTGCTGCGCGGTAATCTGGCGCCGCTGGGTGCGGTGCTCAAGCCGTCCGCCGCTACGCCTGAGCTGATGCAGCATCGTGGCCGTGCGGTGGTGTTTGAAAACTTCGACATGTACAAGGCGCGGATCAATGATCCGGAACTGGATGTCGATAAAGATTCGATTCTGGTGATGAAGAATTGCGGGCCGAAGGGTTATCCGGGCATGGCCGAGGTGGGCAACATGGGCTTGCCGGCCAAGCTGCTGGCTCAGGGTGTGACCGATATGGTGCGCATTTCTGATGCGCGAATGAGCGGCACCGCGTACGGCACGGTGGTGTTGCACGTCGCCCCGGAAGCGGCGGCCGGCGGGCCGTTGGCGGTGGTGCAGGAAGGCGACTGGATCGAGCTGGATTGCGCCAGCGGGCGTTTGCATCTGGACATTCCGGATGCCGAACTGGCGGCGCGCATGGCGGATCTGCAACCACCGCAGCAGCTACTGGTCGGCGGCTATCGTCAGCTGTACATCGACCATGTGCTGCAGGCGGATCAGGGCTGTGACTTCGACTTCCTGGTGGGTTGCCGAGGGGCGGAAGTCCCGCGTCATTCTCACTGACACCGCAGATCTACTGTAGGAGTGAGCCTGCTCGCGATAGCGGTCCGCCAGTTGGTATCGATGCTGACTGACACACCGCCATCGCGAGCAGGCTCACTCCTACATTTGCTATGCATCAGCCTCAAGATCGCCGCACGCCTGCTATGATGCGCGGCATCTCCATCGCTCAGGATCGCGCCGTTCCCCATGGATTACCGCAAACCTTCCGACCGTAAAAGCATGCACTCGCGCATTGTCCAGGAACTGGGCATGCAGATCGTCTCCGGACGTTTTTTGCCCGACGACAAACTGCCCGCCGAAGCGCTGTTGTGCGAGGAATACGCGGTGAGCCGGCCGGTGTTGCGCGAAGCCACGCGGGTGCTGGTGGCCAAGGGGCTGGTGTATTCAAAACCGCGCGTCGGTACGGTGGTCAAGGCCCGTCGCGAGTGGCACATGCTCGACCCGGACGTGCTGCACTGGCTGATGCAAAGCAGTCCGCAGAATGAATTCTTCAATGTGCTGACCAGCGTGCGCAGCATCATCGAACCGGCCGCTGCCGCCCTCGCCGCCCAGCACGCGACAGAGGCCGACATCGCCGCCATCGGCGAAGCCTATCAGCGCATGGAATCAGCGCCGACGCCGGAAGCCTTGCTGCAACCGGATCTGGACTTCCACAGCCGCATCGCCGACGCGACCCATAACGATCTGCTGGCGAACCTGTGCAACATGCTTTCGGTGGCGATTGCCGAGGCGTTGAAGCATTCGAATCAACGGCCGAATCTGCATGAACTGGCGCTGCCGCGGCACAAGGCGATTCTTACCGCGATCGAGAACCGTGATGCCCTTGGCGCCCGCCACGCGACGCTGGTTCAGCTGGATGATGCGCGCAGTGCCTTGAGTGTTGTGCTTGGGGCGGATCTTTCGTAAGCCTTGAGACCGCTTGCCCTCACCCTAGCCCTCTCCCCGAGGGAGAGGGGACCGATCCGGGAATATTGACGACCTACACCGACGTGAACGATTTGCTTTGAATCCATAATCGGCTGGTATCTCAAATCTCATGATTTGCTGTGAATCCATAATCGATTCGGTATTTCCAGGTCGATGTATCAAGCCGCACACCTCGGTCAGTCCCCTCTCCCTCTGGGAGAGGGCTAGGGTGAGGGGCTTTTGATCTTGACTCATAAAAAAGCCGCAACCCTAAGGTTGCGGCTTCGTCGTTTCAGGCATCCGGATCAGTGAGCAAACAGCGAATTGCCCTTCTGCCCCGCCAGCTTCTCCGGTTTGATCAGGAACTTCGCCAGCGCCGGCAGCAGCCACAGCGCACCGAACATGTTCCACAGCAACATGAAGGTCAGCATCAGGCCCATGTCGGCCTGGAACTTGATCGCCGAGAAGATCCAGGTACACACGCCGATGGCCAGGCACAGACCGGTGAACAGCACCGCTTTACCGGTGGATTTCAGGGTCTGGTAATAGGCTTCCTGCAACGGCAGCCCGGCGCGCAGGAAACTTTCCAGACGGCTGTAGATGTAGATCCCGTAGTCCACGCCAATCCCCACGCCCAGCGCCACCACCGGCAGGGTCGCGACCTTGACGCCGATGCCCATGAACGCCATCAGCGCGTTGCCCAGCACCGAGGTCAGGACCAGCGGCAGGACGATGCACAGGGTCGCCGCCCATGAACGGAAGGTGATCATGCACATCACCGCGACGCAGATGTACACCAGGATCAGGATGGTCAGTTCGGCCTGTTTGATCACTTCGTTGGTGGCCGCCTCGATCCCGGCGTTACCGGCGGCGAGGATGAATTCCAGGCCGTCCTTGTTGTTGGCCTTGGCGAATTCCTGCACCGCGTGTACCGCACGGTCGAGGGTTTCGGCCTTGTGGTCGTTGAGGAAGATCAGCACCGGCGCCAGCGAACAGCTGTTGTTGTACAGGCCGTCAGCGCGGGCGATCGAGTTGTTCAGCACATCCGGGTTGCGCGACAGGGTTTCCCATTTCAGGTTGCCCTCGTTCATGCCCTTGATCATCTGCTTGGACACGGTCACCAGCGAGATCGCCGACTGCACGCCCTCGGTGTTCTGCATCTTCCACATCAGCTCATCGATCGGCGCCATGGCTTCGTAGCGCGAGCAGCCTTCGGTGGCGGTCTTGACCATCACCACCAGCACATCGGAACTGGTGGAATAGTTGTTGATGATGAAATTGTTGTCCTTGTTGTAGCGCGAGTCCGGGCGCAGCTCCGGCGCACCCTGATCGAGGTCGCCGATTTTCAGGTTCTGGCTGTACCAGAGGCCGCCGCCGAAAGCGATCAGCGCCAAAGCGATGGAGATCGGTGCGACTTTCGGGCTGGCGAAGTTCGACAGGAAGCGCCAGAACGGATGTTCGCGATTCGCGTCCTTCTTGCTCTTGGCGATGGCGCGCTTGCTGATGCCGACATAGGAAATCGCCACCGGCAGCAGGATCAGGTTGGTGAACACGATCACCGCCACGCCGATGGAGGCGCCAATCGCCAGTTCGCGGATCACCCCGATGTCGATGATCAGCAGCGTGATGAAGCCCACGGCGTCGGCAAGAATCGCGATCATCCCCGGCAGGAACAATTGCCGGAACGTGCGCCGCGCCGCCGTCAGGGCGTTATCGGCTTCGCTGGATTGCAGGGCGATCCCGTTGATCTTCTGCACACCGTGGGAAATGCCGATGGCGAAGATCAGGAACGGCACCAGCATCGAATACGGATCGAGTCCGAAACCGAAGAAGTGCATCAGCCCGAGCTGCCAGACCACCGCCACCAGTGTGGTGCTCAACACCGCCACGGTACTGCGCAGGCAGTTGGTGAACCACAGCAGCAGGATCAAGGTGATGACGAAAGCGATGCCGAAGAACATCACCACCATCACCAGCCCGTCGATCAGGTCACCGACCTTCTTGGCGAAACCGACGATGTGGATCTTGACGTTGGGGTTCTGCGCTTCGAACTTGTTGCGGATCTTGTCTTCGAGTTCATGGGAGAACTGGCGGTAGTCCAGCGCCAGCAGCTTGCCCTGATCCTGCGGGTCCGGGTAGGACTCCAGCAGCGGGATGTCGACGATGCTCGACTTGAAGTCATTGGACACCAAACGCCCGACCTGCCCCGACTTTAGGACGTTGTTGCGCAGCATGTCGAGGCTGTCCGGCGAGCCGTCGTAGCTCTGCGGAATCACTTCACCGCCGGCAAAACCTTCCTCGGTCACTTCGGTCCAGCGTACGCTCGGACTCCACAGCGACTTGAGGCCGGAGCGGTCGACGCCGGAGATGTAGAACACCTCGTCGTTGATCTGCCGCAGGGTCTCCATGTACTCCTTGGAGAAGATGTCGCCGTCTTTGGCTTCCACCGAAATCCGTACGGTGTTGCCCAGGTTCGCCAGATCGTTGCGGTGCTCCATCATCTTTTCGATGAACGGATGCTTGAGCGGGATCATTTTTTCGAAACTGGTGGACGGCCGGATCAGCGTGGCCTGCCAGAACAGGAAGATGCTGACCACCAGACAGATCAGGATCACGGCCGGGCGGTTGTTGAAAATCAGACGTTCGAGGAGCGTCGCTTTGTCCTGCTGAGGAGTGATCAAGGAAGTCATAGCCCCGCCTTCTTATTATTGATCTCGGCGCCGTTGGGCTGCGTGGTGTGCACGCCGCCCTGCCCGGTCAGAATCAGATTGCCGTCACCGGCCGCCGTCACCGAGGACAGCGAGATGCGGTCCGGGCGGTTGAACACGCTGAAGGTTTCGCCGTTGTCGCTGCTGCTGATCACCGAGCCGCCGTTGCCGACGATCACAATCGAGCCATCCGCGAGCAGGGTCGCGCCGGACAGACCGAACTCCAGCGCACCGCGCGCGGCCTTGAGTTCGACCTGCTGCCAGGTGCTGCCGAAATCGCTGGAGCGGTAGAGGTTGCCGCGCAGGCCGTAGGCCAACAGAGTCTGCGCCTGCGCGGTGCCGATCACGCCGAACAACGAGCCTTGATACGGCCCCTGGATTTTCTCCCAGGTCTGGCCCCAGTCCGGGGAGCGGAACATGCTGCCCTGCTCGCCGACGATGAACAGCCCGGCGTCCTTGACGGCGGCGATGGCGTTGAGGTGGAACTGGTCCTGGTTGTCGAGACGGTCGCTGACGTCTTGCCAGTTCTTGCCGCCGTCGGTGGTTTCCAGCAATGCACCGTAAGCACCGACCGCAACACCGTGATTAACGTCCTGGAACCAGACGTCGAGCAGCGGTGCTTCGCGCTTGAGGTCTTCGAACTGTTTGCTCCAGGTCAGGCCGCCGTCTTCGCTGGCGAGAATCTGCGCGTCGTGACCGACCGCCCAGCCGTGCTTGTCGTCGACGAAATACACCGCCGTCAGCAGTTGCCGGGTCGGCACCTTGGCCTGGGTCCAGGTCTTGCCCTGGTCATCGGAATAGAGAATGTGCCCGCGATCACCCACCGCCACCAAGCGGGTGCCGGCGTGGACGACATCGAGCATCAGGCTTTTGGCGGCTTTGGCCGATTCGGTGGAATACACCCCGTCGGCGGGCGCTTCGGCGGCCAGCACGGGTGCCGACAAGGCAGCACAGCCCAGCAGTGTGAGGGCTGTGGCCAGCAACGCGGTGTTGCGAAACGCCGGCGGGCGGCAACGACTCATAGACCTTCCCCTATTTATTATTGTTAGGCCATTGGGCCTTAGGGCGCCGCAAGGGTGCTCGTGGTAACTGACAGGTCACAAGCATAGCCGTGAAACCCGCAGTCCAGAGCGCCTTGGGAAGCTGGCTCATCCTATCGGGCTTTGGAAACGTCTGACAATCGGCGCCACGTTATCTTTTGTTAACCGGATGACCCTCCTGTCAGCGGTGATTTCCATCGTGGGAGGGGGCTTGCTCCCGAAGGCGCTGTGTCAGGCACCCGAGATGTCGACCGATCCACCGCTTTCGGGAGCAAGCCCCCTCCCACAGGGTGTAATGGTGTTTGTGAGATTGGGGCTGGCAGTGAATACACCGCCATTCGCCGGATGGATCCGGCAAATCTTGCGTGGGGGACTTGCACGATCGGTATTATGGTATACCATCAGACGCACAGACACTCTCAATCCCCCTACGGAGCAGCTCATGAGTTTCGAAATTCGCAAGATCGTCAGCTATGTCGAAGAAACCTTCATCGAAGGCGGCAAGGTCACTGACAAGCCAGTGACCATGGTCGGGCTGGCTGTGGTGATGAAGAACCCGTGGGTCGGCAACGGCTTCGTCGAGGATTTGAAACCGCAGATCCGCGCCAACTGCTCCGACCTCGGCGCCATGATGGTCGAGCGTCTGGTGGGCATCATCGGCGGCGCCGAGAAGATCGAGGCGTACGGCAAAGCGGCAGTGGTCGGCGCCGACGGCGAGATCGAACACGCCTCGGCGGTGATCCACACCCTGCGCTTCGGCAATCACTACCGCGAAGCGGTCAAGGCCAAGAGCTACCTGAGCTTCACCAACAAGCGCGGCGGCCCGGGAACCTCGATCCAGATCCCGATGATGCACAAGGACGACGAAGGGCTGCGTTCGCACTACATCACCCTGGAAATGCAGATCGAAGACGCGCCGCGTGCCGACGAAATCGTCGTGGTGCTCGGTTGCGCCGACGGTGGTCGCCTGCACCCGCGCATCGGCAACCGCTACATCGATCTGGAAGAACTGGCCGCCGAAAAAGCCCAGTAATCACAATAAAAAGGCATTGCAGGAGCGCTCCATGATTCGGCTCACCGCTGAACTCACCCCGGCTGGCACCAGTTACCTGGCGACCGGCCAAGGCCAGCCCGTGGTCTTGATCCACGGCGTGGGCCTGAACAAAGAAATGTGGGGCGGCCAGATCGTTGGCCTGTCTGCCCAATACCGGGTGATCGCCTACGACATGCTCGGCCACGGCGCCAGCCCGCGCCCGGCCAGCGGCACCGGCCTGCTCGGTTATGCCGATCAGTTGCTGGAGCTGCTCGATCACCTGAATCTGCCCCAGGCAGCGGTGATCGGTTTCTCCATGGGCGGACTGGTGGCACGGGCGTTTGCCCTGCACTACCCGGAGCGCCTGCAAAGCCTGGTGGTGCTTAACAGCGTGTTCAACCGCAGTGAAGAACAGCGCGCCGGGGTTATCGCCCGTACCGCGCAGGCCGCTGAGCACGGCCCGGATGCCAACGCCGAAGCGGCGCTGTCGCGCTGGTTCAGCCGTGAATATCAGGCGGCCAACCCGGCGCAGATCGCAGCCATTCGTCAGACCCTGGCCGGCAACGACCCGCAGGGTTACCTGACCACCTACGAATTGTTCGCCACGCAGGACATGTACCGCGCCGACGACCTCGGCAGCATTCAGGCGCCGACGCTGATCGCCACCGGCGAACTCGACCCCGGTTCCACCCCGGAAATGGCCGAGCAACTGGCCCGGCGCATCCCCGGCGCGAAGGTTGCGGTGCTGCCCGAGCAACGGCATATGATGCCGGTAGAGTCGCCGCGCCTGGTCAACCAGACGCTGCTGGAATTCCTCGACTACGCACACTCCCGACAAAACCCTATAAAGGGGATCGTTGCATGACACTCGCACGCTTCCAGATGTGCATCGGCGGAGAATGGGTCGACGCCCTCTCCGGCAAGACCTTCGAAAGCCTCAACCCGGCCAGCGCGCAAGCCTGGGCCGAACTGCCTGACGCCGGTGAAGCTGACGTCGAACGCGCCGTGCAAGCGGCGCAGACGGCTTTCGACAGCCCGGCTTGGCGCGGCCTCACCGCCACCGCACGCGGCAAACTGCTGCGCCGTCTCGGTGACCTGATCGCGGAAAACAAGGAACAACTGGCGCAGCTGGAAAGCCGCGACAACGGCAAACTGATCCGCGAAACCCGTGGCCAGGTCGGCTATCTGCCGGAGTTCTTCCACTACACCGCAGGCCTGGCCGACAAGCTCGAAGGCGGCACCCTGCCGCTGGATAAGCCCGACCTGTTTGCCTACACCGTGCACGAAGCGATGGGTGTGGTTGCCGCGATCATTCCGTGGAACAGCCCGCTGTACCTGACCGCGATCAAACTGGCCCCGGCCCTCGCCGCCGGCAACACCATCGTGATCAAGCCTTCCGAACACGCCTCAGCGACCATCCTTGAGCTGGCACGTCTGGCCCTCGAAGCCGGGATTCCGCCGGGCGTGGTCAACGTTGTCACCGGTTACGGCCCGAGCACCGGCGCCGCCCTCACCCGTCATCCGCTGATCCGCAAGATCGCCTTCACCGGCGGCGCGGCCACGGCCCGGCACGTGGTGCGCAGCAGCGCCGAAAACTTCGCCAAACTGTCGCTGGAACTGGGCGGCAAATCGCCGAACATCATCTTCGCCGACGCCGATCTGGACAGCGCGATCAATGGCGCGATTGCCGGGATCTATGCGGCCTCGGGCCAGAGCTGCGTGTCCGGCTCACGTTTGCTGGTGCAGGACGAAATCTACGACGAGTTCGTCAACCGCCTGGTCGAACGCGCCCAGCGCATCCGCATCGGCAACCCGCAGGAAGACCACAGCGAAATGGGCCCGATGGCTACTGCGCAGCAATTGGCGGTGGTCGAAGGTCTGGTGGCTGACGCCCTTGCTGAAGGCGCGCGGTTGCGCACCGGCGGCAAGCGTCCGACCGATCTCGGTGACGGCTGGTTCTACGAGCCGACGCTGTTCGAGTGCGATCGCAACTCGATGAAGATCATGCAGGAAGAAGTCTTCGGCCCGGTGGCTTCAGTGATTCGCTTCAAAGATGAAGCCGAAGCGCTGGCGATCGCCAACGACTCGCAGTTCGGCCTCGCCGCCGGCATCTGGACCCGCGATCTCGGTCGCGCCCATCGTCTGGCGCGGGATGTGCGTTCGGGGATCATCTGGGTCAACACCTACCGCGCAGTTTCGGCCATGGCGCCGATCGGCGGCTTCAAGAACAGTGGCTATGGACGCGAAAGCGGCATCGATTCGGTGCTGGCCTACACCGAACTGAAAACGGTGTGGATCAATCTCTCTCAGGCCCCGATGCCTGATCCGTTTGTGATGCGCTAGGAGTCCTGCGACATGATCGAACCCGGCATTTACAAAGACGTCATGAGCTCGTTTCCGTCCGGAGTCACGGTGGTCACCACCCTCGACCCGGAGGGCGGCATCGTCGGCATCACCGCCAGCGCCTTCAGCGCGCTGTCGATTGATCCGGCGTTGGTGCTGTTCTGCCCCAACTATGCCTCCGACACCTACCCGGTGCTGCGCGACAGCAAGAAATTCGCAATCCATTTGCTGTCCGCCGACCAGACCGCCGAGGCCTACGCTTTCGCCGGTAAAGGCAAGGACAAGGCTAACGGCATCGAGTGGCATTTGAGCGAACTCGGTAACCCGATCCTCGCCAAGGCCACGGCGATCATTGAGTGCGAGTTGTGGCGTGAATACGACGGTGGTGATCACGCGATCATTGTCGGCGCGGTGAAGAACCTGATCCTGCCCGAGCAACCGGTGACGCCGATGATTTATCACAAGGGCAAGCTCGGGCCGTTGCCAACCCTGGCCTGATTAACACACCCAAATCCCAATGTGGGAGCGGGCTTGCTCGCGAATGCGGTGGATCATTCAACATTGATGTCGACTGACACGACGCCTTCGCGAGCAAGCCCGCTCCCACAAGGAGAACCAGGGTGACAGGAGGAATGATGAGTAACGAAAAGTACGAAAAAGGCCTGAAGATCCGCACCCAGGTGCTGGGCGAAGCCTATGTGCAGCGCTCCATCGACAACGCCGACGACTTCACCCGCCCACTGCAGGAAATGGTCACCGAATACTGCTGGGGCCATGTCTGGGGGCGTGAGGGTTTGTCGCTCAAGGAGCGCAGCATGATCAACCTGGCGATGATCTCGGCGCTCAACCGTCCGCATGAACTCAAGCTGCATGTGCGCGGCGCCTTGCGTAACGGCCTGAGTCGTGAGCAAATACGCGAAATTCTGCTTCAGGTCGGTATTTATTGCGGCGTCCCGGCAGCCGTGGACAGTTTCCGGCTCGCCCGTGAAGCCTTCGCCGAAGCCGACGCCGAGGCCTCCAGTTAACCCCTCGGCTGTTTTGATGCCCGTCTGGCATGGACAGCCACAGTAAAGAGCGGACCCCATGAAACGCCAGCCACTCGACGACAGCTTCAAGGTCAATCGCAACCCCGTTACCCTGCGCGAAATCGTGCTGGATAAACTGCGTAGCGCGATCATGAATTTCCAGCTCATGCCCGGCGATCGACTGGTGGAGCGCGATCTGTGCGATCGCCTCGGTGTCAGCCGCACATCGGTGCGCGAAGCCCTGCGTCACCTGGAGTCCGAAGGTCTGGTCGAGTTCGCCGATGCCAAAGGCCCACGGGTGGCGATCATCACCCTCGCCGATGCGGTCGACATCTATGAGCTGCGCTGCGTGCTCGAAGGCCTGATCGTCCAGCTGTTCACCTTGCGCGCCAAGGCCAAGGACATCAAGGCCCTGGAAAAAGCCCTCGACGAGAACCGCAAGGCACTCAAGGACGGCGAACTGCAACAGGTGATCGACTCGGTGCAGGGCTTCTACGACGTGCTGCTCGAAGGCTCGGGCAACCACGTTGCGGCCACTCAATTGCGCCAGTTGCAGGCGCGCATCAGCTACCTGCGGGCGACCTCGGTGTCTCAGGAAAACCGTCGCGGCGCCAGTAACCACGAGATGGAAAAAATGGTCGAGGCGATCAAGAGCGGCGATCCGCTGGCGGCGCATCAGGCCTGTGTCGATCACGTACGCGCCGCTGCGGCCGTGGCCCTCGATTATCTCAAGCGCAAACAGGAAGAGACCGGCGCCACGCCGAACATCACTCTGCCGATCGCGCTGAAAGAACCGCGCATAGGTCACTGACATGTTCAGCCCGAGCTTTTGCCCGAAATGCGGTGGCCCTGACCTTGGTCAGCAGGTACCGCCGGGCGATACGCACGAGCGCCTGATGTGCCGCGGCTGCGGCTATATCCACTACGTCAATCCGAAGATCATCGCCGGCTGCATCATCGAGCAGGACGGCAAATACCTCTTGTGCCAACGGGCGATCCCACCGCGCCCGGGCACCTGGACGCTGCCGGCCGGCTTCATGGAAAGCGGCGAAACCACCGAGCAGGCGGCGCTGCGTGAAGTCTGGGAAGAAAGCGGCGTGCGCGCGGAAATCGTCTCGCCGTATTCGATTTTCAGCGTGCCGAAGATCAGCGAGGTGTACATCATCTTCCGCGCGATCGCGCTGGAGATCACCGGGCAGTTCGGCCCTGAGACCCTCGACTACAAGTTCTTCGCCCCTGAAGACATTCCGTGGGAGCAGATCTATTACCCGGCGATCCGGCAGATTCTCGAGCGTTACATCGAGGAGCGTCAGGCCGGGGTGTATGGGATCTACATGGGCAATGATGACAGCGGCAAGATCCACTTCATCCGCTGAGGATCACCTTCGCCCCTGTGGGAGCGGGCTTGCTCGCGAAGGCGGTGTGTCAGTCGATAGAAATGTTGAATGATTGACCGCCTTCGCGAGCAAGCCCGCTCCCACAGGGGATATTCGGTGTTGCTTAAAGTGGTGCGATGCCTTCTACGATGACGATCTCCGCCCTCGCCCATTCCTCGCGATAACGTTTCGCCTCCTGATACGCCGCCGAGTGGTAGCACGCCACGGCCTTCTCATAGCTCTCGAATTCGATCACCACGCTACGCTGAGGAGTAGCTCTGCCCTCCAGCGCTTCGCTGCGTCCGCCCCGGGCCAGAAATTTCGCGCCGAACGCGGCGAAGGCCGCCGGTGCGCGCTGGGTGTATTGGCTGTAATGCTCGGCATCGTCGACATCCACGTGGGCAATCCAGTACGCCTTCATAGTGACCTCTTTGTTTATTTTGTATTATGGTATACCAATATATTTCCAACAAACCCTGAGAGTCCAGCATGGCCTTCAACAGCATCGAAGAAATCCTCGAAGATTATCGCCTCGGCAAAATGGTCCTGCTGGTCGATGACGAAGATCGAGAAAACGAGGGCGACCTGCTGCTGGCCGCCGACTGCTGCACACCGGAGGCGATCAGCTTCATGGCGCGTGAGGCGCGCGGGCTGATTTGCCTGACGCTGACCGACGACCACTGCCAGCGCCTGGGCCTTGAGCAAATGGTGCCGAGCAACGGCAGCGTGTTCAGCACCGCGTTCACCGTGTCGATCGAAGCGGCGGTCGGGGTCACCACTGGCATTTCTGCAGCTGACCGCGCCCGCACGGTCGCGGCCGCTGTGGCCAAAGACGCCCGCGCCGAAGACCTGGTGCAACCCGGGCACATCTTCCCGCTGCGCGCCAAGGAAGGCGGCGTGCTGACCCGCGCCGGCCACACCGAGGCCGGCTGCGACCTTGCCCGCCTCGCCGGTTTCACCCCGGCCTCGGTGATCGTCGAGGTGATGAACGATGACGGCACCATGGCCCGCCGCCCGGATCTGGAAGTGTTCGCCCGTAAGCACGGGATCAGGATCGGCACCATCGCCGACTTGATCCACTACCGTCTGAGCACCGAACACACCATTGAACGCATCGGCGAGCGTGAACTGCCGACGGTGCATGGCACGTTCCGCCTGATCACCTTTGAAGACCGCATTGAGGGCGGTGTGCACATGGCGATGGTCATGGGCGATCTGCGCCGCGAAGAGCCGACGTTAGTACGCGTGCATGTGATCGATCCGCTGCGTGATCTGGTCGGCGCCGAGTACAGCGGGCCGAGCAACTGGACGTTGTGGGCGGCGTTGCAACGGGTCGCGGCGGAAGGTCATGGCGTTGTGGTGGTGTTGGCCAATCATGAATCGTCGCAGGCGCTTCTCGAGCGCGTGCCGCAACTGACCCAGCCGCCGAGGCAGTTCAGTCGCTCGCAATCGCGGATTTATTCGGAGGTGGGCACCGGGGCGCAGATTCTGCAGAACCTGGGGGTGGGCAAGCTGCGGCATCTGGGGCCGCCGCTGAAGTATGCGGGGCTGACCGGGTATGACCTGGAGGTGGTCGAGAGCATCCCCTTCACCGAATAACACTGCCCTCACCCCAGCCCTCTCCCGGAGGTAGAGGGAGCCGACCGAGTTGTTCTACCGCTATACATCGACCTGAAACTGCGAGTCGAACTCAAGTTTTAAACAGCATGGAAATCGGCTCCCTTTCCCCTCTCCCTTTGGGAGAGGGCTGGGGTGAGGGGCTGGTTCTAAAGTGCGCCCTATGACTCGTGCCGAGCACAGGCAAAAAACCAGAATCAACAGATAACCGGTAAGGCAAAGTGCTTGCACAAAGTTTGGAATACCATAATATGATATTCCATAGACCGGACGACCTGAAAAACCGTCCGGCTACTGCTCCCGACAGGCGGGCAACAACGCAAGCCCGCTCAAAAACACAACAATGAGGGCGTAAAAATGGTGTTGAACAAAGCTGCAACCGCAATCTTTTTTGCGGGACTGCTGAGCGTGACCGGCCAGGCTGCAATGGCCGCCGAAAGCGTGAACTTCGTCAGTTGGGGCGGTAGCACCCAGGATGCGCAGAAACAGGCCTGGGCCGATCCGTTCAGCAAGGCCAGTGGCATCACCGTGGTGCAGGACGGCCCGACCGACTACGGCAAACTCAAGGCCATGGTCGAGAGCGGCAACGTGCAATGGGACGTGGTCGATGTCGAAGCCGATTTCGCCCTGCGCGCCGCCGCTGAAGGCCTGCTCGAACCCCTCGATTTCAAAGTCATCCAGCGCGACAAGATCGACCCGCGTTTCGTCAGCGATTACGGTGTCGGCTCGTTCTTCTTCTCCTTCGTCCTCGGCTACAACGAGGGCAAGCTCGGCGCGGCCAAGCCGCAAGACTGGACCGCGCTGTTCGACACCAAGACCTACCCCGGCAAACGCGCCCTGTACAAATGGCCAAGCCCCGGCGTGCTCGAACTGGCGCTGCTGGCCGACGGCGTGCCGGCCGACAAGCTCTACCCGCTGGACCTTGATCGCGCCTTCAAAAAACTCGACACCATCAAGAAAGACATCGTCTGGTGGGGCGGCGGCGCGCAGTCGCAGCAACTGCTGGCCTCCGGCGAAGCGAGCATGGGTCAGTTCTGGAACGGCCGCATTCACGCTCTGCAGGAAGACGGCGCGCCGGTGGGTGTGAGCTGGAAACAGAACCTGGTCATGGCCGACATTCTGGTGATTCCAAAGGGTTCGAAAAACAAGGACGCGGCGATGAAGTTTCTGGCCAACGCCAGCAGTGCCAAAGGCCAGGCCGACTTCTCCAACCTGACCGCCTACGCCCCGGTCAACGTCGACAGTGTGGCGCGCCTGGACTCGGTGCTGGCCCCGAACCTGCCGACGGCCTATGCCAAGGATCAGATCACTCTTGATTTCGCGTACTGGGCCAAGAACGGTCAAGCCATCGCGACACGGTGGAACGAATGGCTGGTCAAATGAAAATGGCGGCTGCTGCGCCTCGTCCTGCAACGGTGACCGGGAGCGCCACCGGCGCTGCCGGCTCGACCCCCACCTTCAGACAACGCTGGAAAGGTGCCGGCAACCTGGTTCCGGCACTGCTGTTCCTCGGCCTGTTCTTTCTCGCGCCGTTGATTGGCCTGCTGTTGCGCGGCGTATTGGAACCGACCCCGGGCCTTGGCAACTATGAACAACTGTTCGCCAACTCGGCGTATGCACGGGTGCTACTCAACACCTTTTCGGTGGCCGGACTGGTGACGATTTTCAGCCTGTTGCTGGGTTTTCCGCTGGCCTGGGCGATCACCCTGGTACCGCGCGGCTGGGGCCGCTGGATTCTCAACATCGTGCTGCTGTCGATGTGGACCAGCCTGCTCGCCCGCACCTATTCGTGGCTGGTGTTGCTGCAAGCCTCGGGCGTGATCAACAAGGCGCTGATGGCGCTGGGGATCATCGATCAGCCGCTGGAAATGGTGCACAACCTGACCGGTGTGGTGATCGGCATGAGCTACATCATGATCCCGTTCATCGTCCTGCCGTTGCAGGCGACCATGCAGGCCATCGACCCGATGATCCTGCAGGCCGGTTCGATCTGCGGCGCCAGCCCGTGGACCAACTTCTTCCGGGTGTTCCTGCCGCTGTGCCGGCCGGGTCTGGCATCCGGCGGGTTGATGGTGTTCGTGATGTCGCTCGGTTACTACGTCACCCCGGCGCTGCTCGGCGGGGCGCAGAACATGATGCTGCCGGAGTTCATCATTCAGCAGGTGCAATCGTTCCTCAACTGGGGCCTGGCCAGTGCCGGCGCCGCGTTGCTGATCGCGATCACGCTGGTGCTGTTCTACTTCTACCTGAAGCTTCAGCCGGAATCCCCGGTTGGCGCCAGCAACGCGAGGTAAGCCGAGATGCTCCTGACTCCCAATGCCATGAGCCGCCGGATGCGTTTCGGCTTGTATGCAACCACCGGACTGATCGGTTTGTTCCTGCTGTTGCCGATCGTGTTCATCGTCCTGCTGTCGTTCGGCTCGTCGCAGTGGCTGGTGTTCCCACCGCCGGGCTGGACGCTGAAATGGTACGGCCAGTTCTTCTCCAACGCCGACTGGATGAACGCTGCGGCGGCCAGCCTCAAGGTTGCCGTGCTGACCACGATTTGCGCCGTGGCCCTCGGTCTGCCAACCGCGTTTGCTCTGGTGCGCGGGCGCTTCCCCGGTCGGGAAATGCTCTACGGCCTGTTCACCCTGCCGATGATCGTGCCGCTGGTGATCATCGCGGTGGCGGTGTACGCGCTATTTCTCAAGCTCGGTTACACCGGGACCATGTTTGCCTTCGTGGTCAGCCATGTGATCGTCGCGCTGCCGTTCACCATCATCTCGATCATCAACTCGCTGAAGCTGTTCGATCAGTCGATTGAAGACGCGGCGGTGATCTGCGGCGCCTCACGCCTGCAAGCGGTGTTCAAGGTGACGTTCCCGGCGATCCGTCCGGGCATGGTCGCCGGCGCCCTTTTCGCCTTTCTGGTTTCGTGGGACGAAGTGGTGCTCAGCGTGATGATGGCCAGCCCGACCCTGCAAACCCTTCCCGTAAAAATGTGGACCACTTTGCGCCAGGACCTGACCCCGGTGATCGCCGTCGCTTCGACGCTGCTGATCGGCCTGTCGGTATTGGTCATGGTGATCGCCGCCGCGCTGCGCCGGCGCAACGAAATCAGCGCCTGAGCGCCCAGGAGTACGACATGAGTGCCGTGATCAAAGACGCATCCCAGCAGAACGACAAACCCCTGGTCAGCCTACGCAATCTGAACAAGCACTACGGCGACTTTGCCGCCGTCGACAACATCTCGCTGGACATCAAGGACGGCGAGTTCCTGACCTTCCTCGGTTCCAGCGGCTCGGGCAAAAGCACCACGCTGTCGATGCTCGCCGGGTTCGAAACCCCGAGCAGCGGCGAGATCCTGGTCAACGGTCAGTCGCTGGTCAACGTGCCGCCGCACAAGCGCGACATCGGCATGGTGTTCCAGCGCTATTCGCTGTTCCCGCATCTGTCGGTGCGCGACAACATCGCCTTCCCGCTGGCGATCCGCAAACTCGCCGCCACCGAACGTGACAAGCGTGTCGATGCGATGTTGAAACTGGTGCAGCTCGAACAATTCGCCCATCGCCGCCCTTCGCAACTCTCTGGCGGCCAGCAGCAACGCGTCGCCATCGCCCGGGCGCTGGTCTACGAGCCACGCATTCTGCTGATGGACGAACCGCTCGGTGCGCTGGACAAAAAACTGCGTGAAGACCTGCAGGATGAACTGCGCCAATTGCATCGGCGCCTAGGCATCACCATCGTCTACGTCACCCACGATCAGGAAGAAGCCATGCGCCTGTCGCAGCGCATCGCGATTTTCAGTCACGGCAAGATTGTTGGTTTGGGCAGCGGTTATGACCTGTATCAGAATCCGCCGAATGCGTTTGTCGCGTCGTTCCTCGGCAACTCGAACTTCCTCAAGCTCAAGGCCCAGGGCAACGCGGCGGCGAGTTTCGAGGGGCAGTCGTTGTCGATTCGACTGACTGCCGGCTTGCACACCGAGCAGGATGTGCTGCTGATGGTGCGGCCGGAAAAAGCTGTGGCGCTGAGCGTGCAGCAGGCGAGCGAGGAGCCGCTGGCAGCGGGTTGGAATGAGGTGTCGGCCAAGGTCGTGGAGGTGCTGTTTCTTGGCGAAAGCCAGACGTGCAGCGTGGTGACGTCGGGCGGGACTTCGATGACGGTTAAAGCGCTGTCGGCGGCGGGCATGCCGCTCAAGGCTGGCGATCCGGTGCGAGTGCGCTGGGCCACGGCGGATGCCTGCGTCTACACCGAATGGGCTGAAAGCGACCTCAACAAAGCCGCCGGCGCCCACTGAGGATCTCGGTAACCCCGCAAATCCCCTTGTGGGAGCGGGCTTGCTCGCGAAGGCGGTGTGTCAGTCACTGTTTATGTTGAATGACACACCGCCTTCGCGAGCAAGCCCGCTCCCACAGTTTTTTTGTGGCGCTCAGCTAATCGGTGCAAATCCTTCAATCTGATCCGGCCACGCCGTGAGAATTTCGAAACCGGTTTCGGTCACCGCGACCATATGCTCCCACTGCGCCGACAGCGAGCCATCCTTGGTCAGCACCGTCCAGCCGTCCGGCATGTTCTTCACATGACGCTTGCCGGCATTGAGCATCGGCTCGACGGTGAAGATCATCCCCGCCTTGAGCTTCATGCCCTGATTGGGAAAACCGTAATGCAGGATCTGCGGTTCATCGTGATACACCTTGCCAATGCCATGCCCGCAATACTCGCGCACCACGCTGAAACCTTCGCTCTCCGCCAGGCTCTGGATCGCATGACCGATGTCGCCCAGTGTCGCGCCCGGACGCACCATGCGGATGCCCGCGCACATCGCGTCGTAGGTGGTCTTGATCAGGTGTTGTGCTTCAGGCGTCGCCTCGCCGACCACGTACATGCGGCTGGTGTCGCCGAACCAGCTACCCTTGATTACCGCGATGTCGAGGTTGACGATGTCGCCATCCTTCAGCGGCGTGCCCGAGGGGATGCCGTGGCACACCACATCGTTGACCGAGGCGCAGACGGTTTTCGGGAAACCGTGATAACCGACGTTGGCCGGAATCGCTTTCTGCACGTTGACGATGTAATCGTTGCACAACCGATCCAGCTCATCGGTGGTCACCCCGGCCTTCACATGGGGCACCAGCATCGCCAGCACTTCGGCGGCGAGTTTGCCCGCCGCGCGCGACTTCGCGATTTCCGCAGGGGTGTTGATCTTGATCTGATTTCTCATGCGCTGACGGCTTCCTGAGTCAGTTGATGCAGATCCAGCCCGCCGTTCTGTTCGGCGCGGATCAGCAAGCGGCAAATGGCGCTGTGGTCGAGGTTGGGGTGCAGCTCGGCGAGCATGCCGATGCGCATCCAGTGCTCGGCCTGCGCGTTGATCGAGCGGCTGAGCGCGGTGCTGGAGATGCGCAGGTTCTCGTGCATGTCTTCTGAAATTTTTACGATGCCCATATCCGAATCCGATACGAAGTGTATATGGATCGTATACTAGCCAAGGGACGCCCACGATTGCAAACCTTGCGCACGGCTTGCCAAATCGCGGGCAAAAAAAAGCTGCCCAAAGAGGCAGCAAAAACTTTAAGAACACGCGATGTATTGGGGTCAGGATAGACGCCGGATAATGACAGTGTCATGACAGCCAACAATTCACTGAACCGCCCCTGCCCCGTCATCAGGATGTCATCAAGCGCACCGCAGAATCCTCGCAAACCGTCTTGAGCCTTCGACGGATGATTTGCAGGGATTCCCATGAAAGAAGACGCCTCGCTGTTTGCCGCCATCGACCTGGGCTCGAATGCGTTTCGCCTGATGATCGGCCAGTCGGTTCGCAGTCGAAAAGGCTTCATGATTCAGGAAGTCAAAACCCTGCGTGAACCGGTGCGGCTGGCCGAGGGCTTTGACGGCGGTGCTCTGGATGAAATGGCGCTGGATCGTGGCTGGCAGGCGCTGGCGCGGTTCGGCAAGAAACTGCGCGGCTTCGAGGCCGGCAAGGTGCGGGCAGTGGCGACCAGCGCGGTGCGCGAGGCCGACAATGCGCAGTTGTTTCTGCACAGTGCCGAACGCCATCTCGGGTTTCGCATCGACGTCATTTCCGGCCATGAAGAGGCGCAACTGGTGTATGCCGGCGTCGCCCACTCCCTACCGGGGGCGGAGGACATGCGGCTGGTGGTAGACATTGGCGGTGGTTCCACCGAGCTGATTCTCGGCCAGGGGTCGCAACCGTTGCTCACCGAAAGCATCGCCATTGGCAGCGGCACACTGGGCGCACGCTATTTCCCTGACGGGCGCATCGCGCCCGGTGCGCTGCAGGAAGCCGAGCGCGTGGCGATCCTGCAATTCGAAAAAGTCGCCCGTCGCTATCGCGCGCAGGGCTGGCAGCAAACCATTGGCTCGTCGGGCACGGCGCGGATGCTGGCGAAGGTGCTCAAGGCTAATCGCTTGAATGACTTCGGTCAGGATGGCATCACCTATGGTGGGTTGTTGCGCCTGTCGCTATTGCTGCTGAAAGTGAAAAACGTTCAGCAATTGAAGCTGGCAGGTTTGCAGCCGCATCGCCAGAGCATCCTCCCGGGAGGGCTGGTGCTGATGCTGGCGGCGTTCAAGGTATTCGGCATTTCGCAGATGGCGCCGTCGGAACCGGGGCTGCGCCTGGGTGTGTTGCACGGCTTGATGAGCCGTCACTGACACCCTGCACACTCCCGTGTGGGAGCGGGCTTGCTCGCGAAGGCGGAGTGTCAGTCGAAAATTATTTAGCTGACACTCCGCTTTCGCGAGCAAGCCCGCTCCCACAGAGACGGAGTTAGCGCTTTACGCCAGTTCTTTGCGCAACTGGCGGGCGGCGGCAACCATGTGCACCAGCGCCGCTTCAGTCTCCGGCCAGCCACGGGTTTTCAGACCGCAATCCGGGTTGACCCACAACCGCTCCGCCGGAATCCGCTGCGCCGCCTTGCGCAGCAAATTGGCCATCTCCGAAGCATCGGGAACGCGAGGCGAGTGAATGTCGTAGACGCCCGGCCCGATCTCGTTCGGGTAATCGAATGCTTCAAAGGCATTGAGCAGTTCCATGTCCGAACGCGAGGTTTCGATGGTGATCACGTCGGCGTCCATGGCGGCGATGGACTCGATCACATCATTGAACTCGCTGTAGCACATGTGCGTATGGATCTGCGTTTCGTCGCGTACACCGGAGGCACACAGGCGGAACGCTTCGGTGGCCCAGTCCAGATAGTGCTGCCATTGCGCGCGGCGCAGCGGCAGACCTTCGCGGAATGCGGCTTCGTCGATCTGCACGATCCTGATCCCGGCGGCTTCCAGATCCACCACTTCGTCACGGAGCGCCAGCGCCAGTTGCCGCGCCTGCACTTCACGGGACACGTCTTCGCGGGGGAACGACCACATCAGCATGGTCACCGGGCCGGTCAGCATGCCTTTCATAACCTTGTCGGTCAGGCCCTGGGCGTAGCGAATCCACTCCACGGTCATGGCTTGCGGGCGGCTCAAGTCACCGAAGATCACCGCCGGTTTCACGCAGCGCGAACCGTAGCTCTGCACCCAGCCGAAACGGGTGAACACGTAGCCATCCAACTGCTCGGCGAAGTACTCGACCATGTCGTTGCGCTCGGCTTCACCGTGCACCAGTACGTCGAGGCCCAACTGTTCCTGGATTTGCACGGCGTGGCGGATTTCGCTGTACATCGCTTCGGTGTATTCGGCTTCGCTCAGTTTGCCCTGCTTGAACGACTGACGCGCCAGGCGGATCGACGCAGTTTGCGGAAACGATCCGATAGTGGTGGTCGGAAACAGCGGCAGATCGAGACCGGCGCGCTGTTGGGCGATGCGCTGGGTAAATGGCGATTGGCGCTGGCTATCCTGTGCAGTAATGGCCGCCACACGGGCCTGCACTGCCGGTTTGTGAATACGAGGCGAGGCGGCGCGGCTGGTCTGTACCGAGCGACTTTGGGCCAAGGCGCGCAGCACTTTCGGCGCTTCCGGCTCGCTGACCGCCTGCGCCAGCACGGCGACTTCCTCGCACTTCTGCACGGCGAACGCCAGCCAGCTTTTCAGCTCGGCATCGAGCTGGTCTTCGCGGTTCAGATCCACTGGGCTGTGCAGCAACGAGCACGATGGCGCGACCCACAGGCGATCACCCAGGCGCTCATGTGCGTGCTGCAAAGTTGCCAACGCATGTTCCAGGTCGCAGCGCCAGACGTTGCGGCCGTTGACCACACCCAGCGACAGCACCTTGTAGGCCGGCAGGCGATCAAGGATGGTCGGATACTGTTCCGCAGCACGCACCAGATCGATGTGCAGGCCATCGACCGGCAGATTGGCGGCCAGACCGAGGTTCTCTTCCAGACCACCGAAGTAAGTGGCGAGCAGTTTCTTCAGCGGATCACGCTGGATCTGGTTATAGGCTCGCTCGAAAGCGTTTTTCCACTCCTGGGGCAAGTCGAGCACCAGAATCGGCTCGTCTATCTGCACCCATTCCACACCAAGGGCGGCGAGGCGCGCAAAGATCTGTCCGTACAGCGGCAGCAGGCGATCAAGCAATTCCAGCTTGTCGAACTCGGCACCTTTGGCCTTGCCCAGCCATAGATAAGTCAGTGGGCCAATGATCACCGGTTTGACGTTATGGCCCAGTGCGCGGGCCTCTTCGACTTCTTCGAACAACTGTTCCCAACCGAGCTGGAACTGTTGATCGACGCTGAATTCCGGGACCAGATAGTGGTAGTTGGTGTCGAACCACTTGGTCATTTCCTGCGCATGCGCACCGCCGCAGCAACTGTCGCTGACGCCACGGGCCATGCCGAACAGGGTCTGCAGCGTGGCTTTGCCGTCGTGCGGTCGGAAACGCTCGGGAATCACGCCGAACATCAGCGAGTGGGTCAGCACCTGGTCGTACCAGGCGAAATCACCCACCGGCAGCAGCTCGATGCCGGCGTTCCTCTGCAAGTCCCAGTGGGCCTTGCGCAGTTCACGACCCACTTCACGCAGGCCGGCCTCGTTCAGTTCTCCTTTCCAGAACGCCTCTTGCGCTTTTTTCAGTTCGCGGTCGCGACCGATGCGCGGAAATCCGAGGGAATGGGCCAGTGCCATGACAAACAACTCCAATGTCTTGTTGATGGCGAACATTGTCGAGATCAAGCACTAGTGAGACAAACTCATTTTAATCTTGATGATCACGAGTTTCTCTCATGATCAGATGTGAGCTGTTTTTCCGCTGAAAACACGGTTTGCCCTGCAGGATATTCATCCGCAGATCAAGCTGCAGGCGAAGCTCACGACGCCCTTTCAATACTCGATGGCGCCTTGATGTAAACCCTCTGAAACCGGGCGCTTGCAGGCTGCGATTCTGTTCTATGGTTAGATCGAAATGGCTGGCGCAGCGGCGGGTTAAAGGTTGCGACAGATCATGTCTGCGCCTATGTTGCACGCGAGCTTTTCCCCGCGAATGGAACGCGATCAACACCACTACAAGAGGTGAAGAAATGTCAAAGGATTCACGCCCTGCCGTACTTGGGCTGATCGGCAATACGCCGCTGGTACAGGTTACCCGCTTCGATACCGGCCTCTGCACACTGTTTCTCAAACTGGAATCACAAAACCCCGGCGGCTCGATCAAGGACCGCGTCGGTCTGGCGATGATCGATGCCGCTGAACGCGACGGGCGCCTGCAACCGGGTGGCACCATCGTCGAGGCCACCGCCGGCAACACCGGTCTGGGTCTGGCGCTGGTCGGCCGGGCCAAAGGCTACCGCGTGGTGCTGGTAGTCCCGGACAAGATGTCCACCGAGAAAGTCCTGCACTTGAAAGCCATGGGCGCCGAAGTGCACATCACTCGCTCGGACGTCGGCAAGGGCCACCCCGAGTATTACCAGGACGTGGCCGCACGCCTGGCAAAAGACATTCCCGGCGCGTTCTTCGCCGACCAGTTCAACAACCCCGCCAACCCGCTGGCACACGAGTGCAGCACCGCGCCGGAGATCTGGGCGCAGACCGAACATGATCTGGACGCGATCGTGGTCGGCGTCGGTTCCGCCGGCACCCTGACCGGGCTGAGCCGCTTCTTCAAACGGGTACAACCGGATCTGCAAATGGTCCTCGCCGACCCGGTCGGTTCGGTGATGGCTCAGTACAGCCGCGACGGCACGATGCCGACGCCCGGTTCGTGGGCGGTGGAAGGCATCGGCGAAGACTTCATTCCGTCGATCACCGACCTCAGCAGCGTGCGTCACGCCTACTCGATCAGCGATGAAGAAAGCTTCGACCACGCCCGCCAGTTGCTGCGCGCCGAAGGCATTCTCGGTGGCTCGTCGACCGGCACCTTGCTCGCCGCCGCGCTGCGTTATTGCCGCGAACAGACCGAGCCGAAACGCGTGGTCAGCTTCGTCTGCGACACCGGCACGCGCTATCTGTCCAAGGTTTACAACGACCAGTGGATGACCGATCAGGGCCTGTTGCAGCGCAAGCGCTATGGCGACCTGCGCGATCTGATCGCCCGGCGCTTCGAAGATGGCCGCGTGATCAGCGTCGGCCCCGACGACACCCTGCTGACCGCGTTTCAGCGCATGCGCCTGGCGGATGTCTCGCAGCTGCCGGTGCTGGTTGAAGGCAAACAACTGGTCGGGGTGATCGACGAGTCGGACATCCTGCTGCCCGTGCACGAAGACGCTGCGCGCTTCAGTCAATCGGTGTCCAGCGTGATGACCGACAAACTGCAAACCCTCGCCCCCGGTGCCAACCTCGCCGAGCTGGAAGCGGTGCTCAGTCGCGGCCTCGTCGCGATCATCGCCGATGCTTCGGGCTTCCACGGCCTGATTACCCGCACCGACATGCTCAACCAATTACGGAGATCCCTCGCATGAGTCAGCACGACGATAAATCCCAAGGCTTCGCGACCCGGGTGATCCATGCCGGGCAAACGCCTGACCCGACCACCGGCGCGCTGATGCCGCCGATCTACGCCAACTCGACTTACCTGCAAGACAGCCC
Organism: Pseudomonas sp. MIS38; assembly: GCF_019891575.1. Lineage (NCBI taxonomy): Bacteria > Pseudomonadati > Pseudomonadota > Gammaproteobacteria > Pseudomonadales > Pseudomonadaceae > Pseudomonas > Pseudomonas sp. MIS38. The sequence goes on along the minus strand of NZ_JAFLXF010000027.1, from coordinate 25,313 downwards.
CGGCGTGCACAAGGGCTTCGACTACGGGCGCTCGCACAACCCGACGCGTTTTGCGCTGGAGCGTTGCGTGGCGGATCTGGAAGGTGGCACCCGCGCCTTTGCTTTCGCTTCCGGGCTGGCGACGATTTCCACCGTGCTCGAACTGATCGATGCCGGTTCGCACGTCATCTCCGGCAATGACCTGTACGGCGGCACGTTCCGCCTGTTCGACAAGGTCCGTCAGCGCAGTGCCGGGCATCGTTTCAGCTATGTCGATCTGACTGACCTGGCGGCGTTCGAAGCGGCGCTGCAGGACGACACCCGCCTGGTGATTGTCGAGTCGCCGACCAACCCGCTGCTGAGCCTGTCGGATCTGGCCGCGATTGCGCGCATCTGCCGCGCACGCGGGATCATCAGCGTTGCCGACAACACCTTCGCCAGCCCGTACATTCAGCGCCCGCTGGAGCTGGGTTTCGACATCGTGCTGCACTCGACCACCAAGTACCTGAACGGTCACTCCGACGTGATCGGTGGTATCGCGGTGGTTGGGCAGAATGCCGAGCTCGCGGACAAACTCGGCTTCCTGCAAAACGCGGTCGGCGCGATTTCCGGGCCGTTCGATGCGTTCCTGACCCTGCGCGGGGTGAAGACCCTGGCGCTGCGCATGGAGCGTCATTGCAGCAACGCGCTAGAGCTGGCCAAGTGGCTGGAGCAGCAACCGCAGGTCAAACGTGTCTACTACCCGGGCCTGCCGTCGCACCCGCAACATGAGTTGGCCAAGCGGCAGATGCATGGTTTTGGCGGGATGATCTCGGTGGATCTGAACAGTGATCTGGAGGGCGCACGGCGCTTTCTGGAAAACGTGAAGATTTTTGCCCTGGCCGAAAGCCTGGGCGGCGTTGAAAGCCTGATCGAGCATCCGGCGATCATGACCCACGCGACCATTCCCGCTGAAACCCGTGCGAAACTGGGCATCGGCGATGGTCTGGTGCGCTTGTCGGTGGGGGTCGAAGATCTCGAAGACCTGCGCGCCGATCTGGCGTACGCGCTGACCAAAATCTGATGCCGTAACAACGACAAAGCCCGCAGCAATGCGGGCTTTGGTGTTCGAGTAGGCGGCCAGTGCTGGTCTCTGGCTTACAAGGTTTATCGGGCCTCTCACAGTACAAAAGCAACCATGGAAAAAGAGCGGTGCTTTGCTGCCTCACACGGCATAAGGGCTGGATCTCAGCGCGGAGATCTTTCTAACCGTGTACCCTTCGGAACGCGCCCCACGTCCCCTTGCTATCCGCTTGCGCATCAGTCTGCGTCTTCGCCTACACCTTTGAGGCTAGCAAAAGCCATCGCGTCCCGGGCGGTGTTTTTAGACTGATTTCCTTCAAGCGCCCCTGCGCAAGGAAGTTAACCGACTATCGCTTGCATGCCGTCACTCCTGCACCTGCATTTTGCCGATCTATACTTTTCAGTTCGCTAACGCGGTTTCATGCAAAAACGTCGACACCCGTGCGCCCATCGAGCGCGCCCGTGCCAATTGCCAACTTGGTCAACCCCGGGCCAACGAATGCTGTGTGGCTGATGGGTCGTGGAGAAAATCATGAAACACACGCTTTTGTCAGGCGCCATCCTTGCGGTCGCGGCGACCGTGATGTTGCCAACGGTTTGGGCTGCGCAGCCGCAGGCGGTGGCCTCTGATGGTTCGGATCATGTCGGCGCTGGCGCAGTGGCGTCCGATGGTTCCGACCACGTCGGGGCTGGTGCAGTCGCCTCGGATGGTTCCGATCACGTCGGCGCTGGTGCAGTCGCCTCGGATGGTTCGGATCATGTCGGCGCTGGCGCAGTCGCCTCGGACGGTTCGGATCATGTCGGCGCTGGCGCAGTCGCCTCGGACGGTTCCGATCATGTCGGGGCTGGTGCAGTCGCCTCGGACGGTTCCGATCATGTCGGCGCTGGAGCAGTCGCCTCGGACGGTTCTGATCATGTCGGAGCAGGCGCAGTGGCGTCCGATGGTTCTGATCATGTCGGCGCTGGCGCAGTGGCGTCCGATGGCTCCGATCACGTCGGCGCAGGCGCACTGGCTTCCGACGGCACCGACAAGGTCGGCGCCAATCGCTATGCCTACTCACGCGTCGGCGTCGGTTCTGATCGCGTCGCTTCGGCGCTGATGACCGGCAGCTATTCCGACCAGTTCAACTCTCCTCAGTAATCGGCGCGGGGCGACCCGTTGGGTCGCCTCTCCCTCCGCCGCACTAGCACATTTGTGCTAATCGACCGCCCCGCCCACCGGCGTTATATTCCCTCGCAACCCCCGATGCTCCCCAACATTGCCGCTGTGCAGTGCGCGGGATCGTCGTGCCTGGAAATCAGAACAACACCAAGGAAGAAACACCATGAAACTGCATTCCAACCTTCTCAAAGTGGCGATCGTCAGCGCCCTGCTGCTTGGTGCCAGCGGCTGCCAGACCGCCAAACCTACCGAAGCCAGCATGAAAGAACGCGCCCAGACGGTCATCGGCAAGCCGGTGTCGAAAATCGACAACATCCGCAGCGACAGCACCCTCACCTACTACACCGCGTACACCCCCGCCGGCGAGTACAACTGCGAGTTGCCCAGCGGCGCGATTATCGCGGTGGCGAGCATGGGCATCATGACCCCGCCGCTGTCGTGCCTGCCCAAAGGCGCCTCGCCGATTCCGTTCCAGTAAACCTTCATCCCCGGTAAAGGACTACGTTCCATCATGAAAATCCTGATCGCAACTCTCACTCTCACCGCCCTCGCTCTGACAGGCTGCGCCACGCCCAAACAATGGGAAGCCACCGGTGGCAGCAAGAACGACGGCGTGGTCCAGGTCTCCTACGAATTGGGTCAGTTCGAAAGCGGCCAGACCAACGCCGCGCAAGGCCTGACTGTGGCGATGGAGCGCTGCAAGACCTGGGGTTACAAGAACGCCGAGGTGACCGGTTCCGAGAAGAACATCTGCCGCACCATGGGCCAGTTCAACTGCCTGCAAACCACCATCACTCAGGACTACCTCTGCAAGCGTTGAGTCAAACCTGCTCGGCCGGCTCGGTTTGCCGGTCGCGCAGGCTGCGCAAGGTCGCGCGCAGCTCGGCCGGGCGTACCGGTTTGGACAGGATGGCAATTTGGCGGTCGTGCAAGGCCGCCTGTATTTTCTCGATGTCATGCCCGGTGATGATCATCGCCGGCACCGCAAAACCCCGCTGGCGCCGCACCTCGTCAATGCACTCGATGCCCGTGGAATGTGGACCCAGATCGTAATCGGCGACGATGATGTCGCAATCGGTGACCAGCCCCTGCCCGCTCAATTCGCCCTGCACCACGCAGCCCCAGCGCTCGAGCAGCGCCGAGGTCGCCAGCAAGACGTTGCGGTCATCCTCCACCAGACACACCTTCAGCCCGGTCAACAGGCCGGCCTGCCGCACATCGTCACGCATGACCGGCAACTGCGGCGCCACGGCCACCGGCAAGCCATAGAGGGAGACCGCCGTGCCGCGCCCAAGCTGCGAGCGCAAGGCCACATCGACGCCGATCAACTGCCCCAGACGCTTGACGATCGACAGTCCGAGGCCGACGCCTTCTACGTCCTTGTCACGCACCTGACGCACCCGATAAAACTCCTCAAACACTTTCGACAGATGCTCCTCGGCAATGCCGTTGCCGCGGTCATAAATCACGATGGCCAGCCCGTTGCCACGCTTGCGCACGCCGATCAGTACCGGGCGTTGCGCGCCGTATTTGAAGCAATTGGAAAGCACGTTCTGCACCATGGTCGCGAGCAACGCTGGATCGCTCTGCACCCAGTGCTGGCACGGACGCAGGCGCAATTCCACACCGGCCCAGCGTGCCGCCTCGGCGTTCTGGCGGATCAGGTCGGCCAGCCACTCGCCGAGATTGAACACCTGCAGCCTCGGCAGAATGCGCCCGTTGTCGAGGGTGTAGAGGTCAAGAATCGAACGGAACAACTGCGAGACGTTGAGCAGCGACCGGTCAATGTTGTCGACCAGTTGCCGCTCCTGCTCGCCCAGCCGCGATTCACGCAGGCACGCCGTGAACAGCCCGATGGAATGAATCGGCTGGCGCAGATCATGGCTGGCCTGAGCGAGAAACCGGGATTTCTCCAGATTGGCCGCGACCGCCTCTTCGGAGGCCTTGCGCGTGCGCTCCAGCAGCAAGTGCGCGTAGAACGGAATCACGGTGCTGGTGAGCATCAACATCAGCACCATGTACGGCTGCGCCTGCCACACCGGCGTCAACCGATAGACCGCCAGCAACGCCAGCAGCGCCAACCCCGTGGCAATCGCCAGATAGCGCGAGCCATAGCGCATGCCGTTGCCCAGGTTGACCCAGATGATCACCGCGTACAGCGGCAACGCCGCTTCACCGCCGAGCACCAGGCCGAAACAGGTGCCGGTGTAATCATGGATCATCGCGAATATTCGTCGCGCCGGGTAATGCCCCGGCCAGCGCGCGATGGCCTGGCGCAGGACAATCGACGCCAGCAGAAACAGCGTGATGTAGACCACCACCGGCAGATAGACATCGAAGCGCTGACCCGGCAATACACCGAGCACGCAGATGTAAACCATGGCAATGCTGGCGATGATGATCCGCAGATTGGCCTGATCCAGCTCGGTGTTTTTCTCGAACTTCATGGGCAACGTCCTTGTGCGACAGTCGTCAGATTCAGCAGCGGCCGGCAGGCAATCTGCGTACGCGGTGCTAAGGTGCATGCCGTAAACCACGCTGATCCAGGGAGGGTCACGTCATGACATGCCGCATCATCATAGCCGACGATCACCCGTTGTTTCGCGAAGCCATGCGGCGCACCGTGCAGCGCCTGTTGCCCGAGGCGACTATCGAGGAGGCCGGCGACCTCGACGCCGTGCTGGCCTTGCTGCCCGACGGCAGCGAGCCGGACACACTGATTCTCGACCTGCGCTTCCCCGGCCTGACCTGCATCAGCCAACTCGCCGAACTGCGCCGAAAACTGCCGCGCACCACGCTGATTGTGGTGTCGATGGTCGACGACGAGGCATTGATCGGCGAAGTGATGGCGGCCGGCATCGACGGTTTCATCGGCAAGAACATCGCCCCGGATGAGATCGGCGAGGCCATTCTGGCGATCCGCGAAGGCGAAGTGCTGGTCAGGTTCGCGCCTTCCGGGCTGCTGCCGCTGGAGACCGGCACCGCCCTCACCCCGCGTCAGCAGGATGTGTTGCGGCTGATCGCCCAAGGCAAGACCAACAAGGAGATCGCCCGGGAACTGGATATCTCGCCGTTCACCGTGCGCATCCACGTGTCGTCGCTGTTGCGCACACTCAATGTGCCGTCGCGGGCAGCCGCTGCGGTGAAGTATTCGGGAGGCAGCGGCGCAATTTAAATGAACCCTGCGCGTTTGGACTCACCTAACTGAAAGACCATCAGGAGGTAGCCCATGCAAATTGAACCCGTCTGGATCGTACTCGCCGTCGTTCTTGTGATCATCGAATTGTGGGCGATCAACCGCGTGCGCAAGAGCGCAGGCAAAGGCAGCAACAAAGGCGTGTGGATTATCGCCATCGTGTTCGTGCCGTTGTTTGGCCTGATTGCCTGGGCACTGGCCGGCCCGAAACACGTGACTCAGGACTGAAGGATTCTTGCGCTGTAATGCCCTGCGCGGTCAACTGTGGGAGCGAGCCTGCTCGCGATGGCTGACCGCCGGGCATCACTGCATTATGGATCAACCTGCGCCATCAGCTCCGGCACCGATTCCGGCCGTTTGGCATAGCGCTGCGCCAACACCGCGCAGACCATCAATTGAATCTGATGGAACAGCATCAGCGGCAGAATCAACACACCAATCGTGCTGCCGGCAAACAACACCTGCGCCATCGGCACGCCGGTGGCCAGGCTCTTCTTCGAACCGCAGAACAAAATGGTGATGCGGTCTTCCTGGCTGAAACCGAACGCCTTGCCCAGCAAGGTCGACGCCAACAGCACCAGCGCCAGCAGAATGCAGCAGACCACCACCAGCCCCAGCAGATCGACTACCGGAATCTGATGCCAGATACCTTCGTTGACCGCCTCGCTGAACGCGCCGTACACCACCAGCAGAATCGAACCCTGATCGACAAACTTCAGCCAGTTCTTGTTGCGTCCCACCCACGCGCCGATCCAGCGCCGAGCGATCTGCCCGGCAATAAACGGCAGCAGCAGTTGCACGCTGATTTTCAGGATCGCATCCAGGGTCGAGCCACCATCGCCGTGCACGTTCAGCAGCAGCGTCACCAGCAATGGCGTGAGGAAGATCCCGAACAGGCTCGACGCCGCTGCACTGCAGATCGCCGCCGGGATATTGCCTCGGGCCAGCGAGGTGAAGGCAATTGCCGACTGCACGGTGGCGGGCAACGCGCAGAGATACAGCATGCCCATGTACAGCTTGTCGCCGATCAGCGGTGACAGCAGCGGTTTCAACGCCAGCCCGAGCAGCGGGAACAGCACAAAGGTCAGACCGAACACCAACAGGTGCAGGCGCCAGTGGCCGGCACCGGCGATGATCGACTCACGCGAGAGCTTGGCGCCATGCAGGAAAAACAGCAGCGCAATGGCGATATTGGTCAGCCAGCCGAACCCCACCGCGACCTGCCCGCTGGCCGGCAGAAAACTGGCCAGCAGCACGACGCCGATCAGGGTCAGGGTGAAGTTGTCGGGCAGGAATCTTGGGCGAGTCATGGGTCTGTTCATCCGGGGGTTGCCAGTACGTGACTGCGACTCTAACGTGAGCAGGAATTACCGACTAACGCCGAAGAGCCAACAGATGCCGCCTAAAGGACATGAGAAAAGCTTCCGGCGCAGCATTCCCGGGTTGCCCAGCCTGCCCCGTGCGCTGTACGGGCGCACCGAATCGCTGCCCAATCGCGCACTGACCCGGCGTCACAGCCACCCGTGGGTGCAATTGTCGTACGCGATTCAGGGCGTGCTCGAAGTGCAGACCAGCGCCGGGCGTTTCGTCGCGCCACCGGAGCGCGCGGTGTGGATTCCGGCGGGCGTGCCGCACCGAGTGTTCAGCTCGCCGCACACGGAAATGCGCAGCCTGTACATCGATTGCAGCGTGGCCGGCTGGGCGCTTGAACGTTGTCATGTGTTGGGCGTCAGTGACCTGCTGCGCGAGCTGATCCGCGAGTTCAGTCTGGTCCCGGTGGAATACGACGAGACCGGCGCGCACGGCCGCCTGGCCCAGGTGATCCTCGATCAACTGGCCGAGGCGCCGCAGATCGACCTGATGCTGCCACTGCCGCAGGACAGCCGTCTGCGGCAAATCTATCAAAGCCTTGAGCAACATCCGGAACAGCAGACCACACTGCACCATTGGAGCGACAAATTCGGCGTCACCGAAAAAACCCTCAGCCGCCTGTTTTTACGCGACACCGGCCTGACCTTCCGTGCCTGGCGTCAGCGCTTGCGATTGCTCGGCGCACTGACCCCGCTGGAACGTGGCGAACGCGTCACCGACGTGGCTCTGGCCTGCGGTTATGACTCGACCTCGGCGTTCATCGCAGCCTTCCGCCAACAGTTTGGCGAGACACCGGGGGAATTTTTTCGCTGAGTTTTGTCGATATTTATCGAATTAGCACATGCCATTCGGCAAAGTTCAGGGTAGAGTTTCGCTCATCGGTAATTCTTCACACGTTTCGACGATAACCATAATGACCCACCCCTTTAGCGAACCTGTCGGCGGTAACAGCATGATCGAAGTCACTGAAGTCTCCATTGCTCAATTACGCGCGGCGCTCGACGCCGGCCAGACCACCGCGGTTGAACTGGTGCAGGCCTATCTGGCCCGGATCGACGCCTATGACGGCCCGAACACGGCCACTGCACTGAACGCCGTGGTCGTACGCAATCCCGAAGCACTGGCAGAGGCCCAGGCGTCCGATGCACGCCGCGCCAAGGGCGAAACCCTCGGCCCGCTCGACGGCATCCCTTACACCGCCAAGGACAGCTATCTGGTCAAGGGTCTGACCGCGGCTTCCGGCAGCCCGGCCTTCGCCGATCTGGTGGCGCATCGCGACGCCTTCACCATCGAACGCCTGCGTGCCGCCGGAGCCATTTGCCTGGGCAAGACCAACATGCCGCCGATGGCCAATGGCGGCATGCAGCGTGGCGTCTATGGCCGGGCCGAAAGCCCGTACAACGCGGCCTTCCTGACCGCGCCGTTTGCTTCCGGCTCGTCCAACGGTGCCGGCACCGCCACTGCCGCGAGTTTTTCAGCGTTCGGCCTGGCGGAAGAAACCTGGTCGAGCGGTCGCGGCCCGGCGTCGAACAACGGTTTGTGCGCCTACACGCCGTCACGCGGGGTGATTTCGGTGCGCGGCAACTGGCCGCTGACGCCGACGATGGACGTGGTGGTGCCGTACGCCCGCACCATGGCCGATCTGCTTGAAGTGCTCGATGTGGTGGTCGCCGAAGACCCCGACACCCGTGGCGATCTGTGGCGCCTGCAGCCGTGGGTGCCGATCCCGAGCGTTGCCTCGGTACGCCCGGCGTCCTACGCCGAACTGGCAGTGAAACCCAATGCACTGGCCGGTAAACGCCTCGGTGTACCGAAGATGTACATCAACGCCGACCCTGAAGCCGGCACCAGTGAAGCACCGGGTATCGGCGGCCCGACCGGGCAGCGGATCAACACCCGCGCTTCGGTGATCGACCTGTGGAACCAGGCCCGCACCGCTCTGGAAGCGGCCGGCGCCGAAGTCATCGAAGTGGATTTTCCGCTGGTTTCCAACTGCGAAGGCGACCGCCCCGGCGCGCCGACCGTGTTCAATCGCGGCATCGTTTCCAAGGAATTCCTGCACCACGAACTGTGGGATCTGTCGGCCTGGGCCTTCGACGATTTCCTGCGCGCCAACGGCGATCCGAAGCTCAATCGCCTGGCCGATGTCGACGGACCGAAGATCTTCCCGCACGACCCGGGCACCCTGCCCAACCGTGAGGGCGACCTGGCCGCCGGCATGGACGAATACGTGCGCATGGCCCAACGCGGCATCACCCCGTGGGACCAGATCCCGACCCTGCCCGATGGCCTGCGCGGTCTGGAAAAGACCCGCAAGCTCGACCTCGAAGACTGGATGGACACACTGAAACTCGACGCGGTGCTGTTCCCGACCAACGCAGACGTTGGTCCGGCAGATGCCGATATCAATCCGGAATCGGCGGACATCGCCTGGAGCAATGGCGTCTGGGTCGCCAACGGCAACCTGGCGATCCGTCACCTCGGCGTTCCGACCGTCACCGTGCCGATGGGCATCATGGCCGACATCGGCATGCCGGTCGGCCTGACCTTCGCCGGTCGTGCTTACGATGACTCGAATCTGTTGCGTCTGGCCTCGGCATTCGAGGCGACTGGCTCGAAGCGTCAGGTGCCGCCGCGTACTCCGGCGTTGACTGCCGGCAAGTAAAAAGCAGGGTTGGATTGAGGCTCGATAGGGCCTCAATCCGCTTTCGATTGCATTGCCCTGTCACTTATCTCTGCATCAATACAACCCTGCCAACACACTCCCCCCTAACTGGCAACTGACAGTTCTGACAGTAGCGATCGAACAGGACGGCGAGTAACGTTCTCGCTCGATAGACTTTCCATTTGGAAAATCCCTGAAACCGTTCAGCACTGAAGGAACGCAACCATGAGCAATGCCATTCTGCTTAAACAACATGGCGTCGATGAAGACTTGAAGCCATTACTCATAGAAGTAGAAGAACAACCCGTTGGCAAATACTACAAGGCCGAATTCAATCCTGATTTTCCGCCCATTCCGAGTTTCAGGCCGGAGCTGTTTATTTATGCATCCTTGGTTCCCGGATCAGTCAGCATCATCGGTCGATATCACGAAGCAGACGTTTTTTACCAGATTACTATCATCATTGATCAGAAGCTCGAAAGTGGCACATATCCAATTAAGAAAGGTGACGAAAGCCCTGTGCGTGCCAGCGTCATTGCTTCTGGAGGGATCATTTCGAGTGACAACGGCGAAATCAAACTTAAGCGAGACGACAAAAACAAATCAATATACGCAGACTTTGATTTTCAAATAGAGCCCGATGGAAAGCCGCACAAAGTACAAGGCAGATTAGAACTGCTGGCATCGGGTCCTCTTGACAAACCTGCGCAATAAGAAAGTCAGTCGCAATGACATATTGATGCCAAACGGGTATGTGTCCGCCCGCAGTGTTTGGCAGCTCTGCCTTCCAAATCAACTCGCACTGAAATTTCTCTCGTATAAACGCATCAATGCCGCTTGCCATTGCAAAGACGCCTGCCGCAAAAAAAGCCAGACACTTCGTTTTTATCGAACTTTACCTCAGGAATATACGATTTTTCCTTGGCATTCACTCCTCGCTAGCATGTCCCGGTCTGCCTCCAACGACATAAAAGACAGGGAGATTGCCATGCCCACTGACAACATCAATATCGGCGAACCGTGGATGTGGGGCGCGTTTATCGTCTTCGTCCTCGCCATGCTTGCACTGGATTTGTTCGTCTTCGGCGGACGTAAGGCGCACCGCGTTTCAGTGCGGGAAGCGTCCTGTTGGGTGATCGCCTGGTGCGCACTGGCCATGGCCTTCGCCGGGTTGCTCTGGTGGTATTTGCACGGCGAGTTCGGCGCCGAGATCGCCCAGCGCAAGACGCTGGAATTCCTCACCGGTTATCTGATCGAGCAATCGCTGTCGATCGACAACATGTTCGTCTTCGTGATGATCTTCAGCTACTTCGCCGTGCCACCGGAATTGCAGCGCCGGGTGCTGCTGTACGGCGTACTCGGGGCGATCGTGATGCGCGCGGCGATGATCTTCGCCGGTGTGTGGCTGGTGTCGCAGTTCGAGTGGCTGTTGTATGCCTTCGGGGGGTTCCTGATCATCACCGGGATCAAGATGCTGATGTTCGCCGAGCAGCAACCGGACCTCGACAAAAACCCGCTGCTGCGCTGGGTGCGCGGGCACATGCGGATCACCCAGGGCTTTCACGGCGAGCGCTTTTTCGTGCTGCAGAACGGCGTGCGCTGGGCCACGCCGATGTTCCTGGTGCTGGTGCTGATCGAGGCCAGCGACCTGATGTTTGCGGTCGACAGCATCCCGGCGATCTTCGCCGTCACCACCGATCCGTTCATCGTGTTCACCTCGAACATCTTCGCGATCATGGGTCTGCGCGCGCTGTATTTCCTGCTGGCCGACATGGCCGACCGCTTTCATTTGCTCAAGTATGGACTGGCGATTGTGCTGGTGTTCATCGGCGGCAAGATGACGCTGATGCCTTGGTTTCACATGCCGGTGGAATGGTCACTGGCGGTGGTGGGCGGGGTTATTCTGGGGTCGGTGGTGTTGAGTCTGGTGATGAGTAAAAACGCGTCACAAAACCTGTAGGAGTGAGCCTGCTCACAATGCGGTGCGACATTCAATAAAGGTGTCGGCTGACCCGACGCCTTCGCGAGCAAGCCCGCTCCCACAGGTGATAGTCAGTGGATGGAGGATCCGGAGCTGGCCGAGATCAAAGGGTGGGAGTGGGCTTGCTCACGAAGGGGCCGGCACATTCAGCATCCATGTTGCCTGGTCCGGCGCCTTTGCGAGCAGGCTCACTCCTCGAGAGGGTGTGCGGCTACTTGTCGGACTTGATGCTGGTCCACACCCGCGTGCGTACCCGTTCGAGTTTTTGCGGTAGTGGCTGGACTACATAAAGGGTTTTCAGGGCCTCAGGCGTTGGCGTCAGGTTCGGGTTGCCGGTGATGTCCTTGTTCACCAGCGGCATCGAGTCGTTGTTCACGTTCGGGTAGCCGAGGAAGTCGCTGATCGGCGCAATGACTTTCGGATCGAGCAAGGTGTTGAGGAATTCATGCGCCTCTTCGACATTCTTCGCGCTCTTCGGAATCGCGAAAGTATCGAACCAGATCGGCGCGCCCTCCTTCGGCAAGCGCCAGTCAACCACCACACCGTTGCCCGCCTCTTTCGCACGGTTGCCGAACTGATAGAAGCTGCCGGAGTAACCGATGGCCACACAGATGTCGCCATTGGCGATGTCGGTCATGTACTTGGCCGAGTTGAAGTAGGTCACGTACGGGCGAATCTTCAGCATCAGATCCTTGGCCTTTTCATAGTCGGCCGGGTTCTGGCTGTTCGGGTCGAGGCCGAGGTAATGCAGGGCCAGCGGCAGAATTTCCGACGGCGAGTCGAGCATCGCCACGCCGCAGGATTTGAGCTTCTCCATGTTCTCCGGCTTGAACACCAGATCCCAGCTGTCCACCGGCGCGTTGTCGCCGAGCGCTGCCTTGACTTTGGCCGGGTTGAAACCGATCAGTACCGTGCCGTACATGTAGGGCACGCCGTACTGGTTGCCAGGGTCATTGGCGTCGAGCAGTTTGAGCAGCGCCGGATCCTGATGACTCCAGTTCGGCAGTTTTGACTTGTCGAGTTTCTGGAATACCCCGGCCTTGATCTGAGTGTCGATGAACTGGTTCGACGGCACCACCAGGTCGTAGCCGGAGTTGCCGGTGAGCAACTTGGCCTCCAGCGATTCGTTGGTGTCGAAGGTGTCCCAGGTCACTTTGATGCCGGTCTTCGCGGCGAAATCCTTGGGCACCGACGGCAGGATGTAATCCGCCCAGTTGTACACCCGCAGCTCGCGCTGTTCGGCGTGTACCGCGCTGGCCAGCAGCGTCAGCCCACACACGGTGGCACCCAGAATGCGTTTCATAGTGACCATGGTTGTTTCCCCGGAATGCGACGTGAGATCGATGGTTTTTATGTTCTGTACACGGCAGCGGCTGTAAAGGTAGCCAAGGGCAAGGAAGGTCCAGCGTTTCGTTATGGCTTTGATTCTTGCCGACCGCGGGGTCGCGGCACAGTGGGGGATGGGCCAAAAGGGGATCGAAATGGCCAATTTGAATGACCGCTGGAATGCGGAGGCTGGGCGAGGATCACTTGTGGTGAGGGGATTCATCCCCGATGGCGCGCGAAGCGGCCCCCTTTACATCTCAAAGAGGCCCGCACTCGCTGATTTCACGACTGCTTCGCAGCCGATCGGGGATAAATCCCCTCGCCACGTTGCTTCTGGGTCTGCCCACGTGTGGCGAGGCAGTAATACAACGGCACTGTCACCACCAGGCCGAACAGCCACGACAGGTCGGCGCCTTCGACCAGATTGGCGTACGGCCCGACATACAACGAGGTATTGGCGAACGGCAACTGCACAATGATCCCGATGAAATAGGCAATGATCGCATGCAGATTGAAGCGCCCGTAAATGCCGCCGTCCGCGCGAAAAATCGAGGTGATGTCATAGCTGCCGCGCTTGATCAGGTAGAAGTCGATCAGGTTGATCGACGCCCACGGCACCAACACCAGCAGCAACGCCAGAATCAGCCCGATGAACTGCGAAATGAAATTCGCCGAGGCACCCAGCGCCACCACGCAGCAACCCGCCAGCACCACACTCGACAACGCCACGCGCACCTTGATGCTCGGCGTCCACTGACTGGCAAAGGTCTGGATCGAGGTGATGATCGACAGCACCGCGCCGTACAGATTCAGCGCGTTGTGGCTGATGATATTGAGCAGAAACAGCACCATCAGAATCGGCCCCAGCCACCCGGTGGACTGCTTGACCGCAGCCATCGCTTCGGTGCCTTCAGGCGTTGCCAGAACCGCTACGGCACCGAAGCTGAATGACAGAATCGTCCCCAGCGTCGCCCCCAGATAAGTGGCCCAGAACGGTTTGGCGATGCCGATATCCGCCGGCAGGTAACGCGAATAATCGGACACGTACGGCGAGAAGCTGATCTGCCAGATGATCCCCAGCGACACCGTCGCCAGCCAGCCCGACAGGTTGAAGCTGCCGCGCGTCAGGAAGTCTGCCGGCAAGTCGTGGGCGAAGATGTAGATGAAACCGGCGAGCAGCGCGCTGCCCATCACCCAGGTGCCGATGCGGTTGAGCGTGTGGATGAAGTTGTAGCCGATCACGCCAATCGCCGTGGCCGCCAGTGCGCCAATCAGAATGCTCAGCGGTGCCGGCACCGATGGCGCAATACCGACAATCGATTTACCTGCGAGCACGATGTTGGAAATGAAAAAGCCGATGTAGATCAGCGCCGCAAAAAACACGATCAGCAGTGCGCCGTAACGCCCGAACTGGCCACGACTCTGGACCATTTGCGGAATGCCCATGCGCGGCCCCTGCGCCGAGGCCAGGGCGATCACCACGCCGCCGATCAGGTGCCCCAGCGCAATCGCCAGCAGCCCCCAAAGCAAGTCGAGATGGAACACCTGAACCACCATGGCGCCGGTGACGATGGGCAGTGGCGCGATGTTGGTGCTGAACCATAAAGTGAAAAGGTCGCGGGCCTTCCCGTGGCGTTCCGCGAGTGGGACGTAGTCGACCGTGTGATTCTCGATCAACGGATCTTGCCGGGACATCTGGGACATATGCATGAACTCGAGTTTGTCTGTTCTTATCTTTGTATGAAGCCAAACCGGGGGAACTCTGGGTCGCCCCTCAGATGCAGACCATATTATGGTATTCCAAACATTTCACAAGACTGATCCGTAGTTTACGGCGCTAGCTGATCCGCCATCCTCACTGATACTGCGGCCTGAAGGCCAGCCGAAAGCCCAATAAACGCTGAGTTTCCGACGAAAGCACCACGTTTATCGGTTCAGCCTAAAAGCCCTTGCAAAGAAAAAATACTGGTATACCATCAGACCAACAAATACATAAAAATCGCGTCACAACACCCGAGGACCGTCCAATGATCGATGCTGCCATCTACAAACAAGTCATGGGCTCGTTTCCGTCCGGCGTCACTGTCATCACCACGCTGGACGATGACGGCCAGATCGTCGGCCTCACCGCCAGCGCCTTCAGTTCACTGTCGATGGACCCGGCCCTGGTGCTGTTCTGCCCCAACTACAGCTCCGACTCCTACCCTGTGCTGATCAAAAACAAGCGCTTCGCAATCCACGTCCTTTCCGGCGGCCAGCAAAGCGAAGCCTATGCCTTCGCCCGTAAAGGCAAGGACAAGGCGCAGGGCATCGAGTGGACGTTGAGCGAGCTGGGCAACCCGATCCTGGCCAACGCGACGGCTATCATCGAGTGTGAGTTGTGGCGCGAATACGAAGGTGGTGACCACGCGATCATGGTCGGCGCGGTGAAGAACCTGATCGTCCCGGAGCAGCACACCGGGCCGCTGGTGTATTGCCACGGCAAGATGGGCGCCCTGCCCGTTCTGGCCTGAGCAAAACTTCAACCCCACACAAATCCACTGTGGGAGGGGGCTTGCTCCCGAAGGCGATGTGTTAGCCACCAGAGGTGTCGATTGACCCACCGCTTTCGGGAGCAAGCCCCTCCCACACAGTTTTGTAGCCTCAACAACAAAAGATCCGAGGAAGCGTCATGAAATTTTCCCTGTTCATCCACATGGAACGCTGGGACGAAAGCGTCAGCCACCGCCAACTGTTCGAAGACCTGACCGAACTGACCCTGATGGCCGAGGCCGGCGGTTTCAGCACCGTGTGGATCGGCGAACACCACGCGATGGAATACACCATCTCGCCAAGCCCGATGCCGCTGCTGGCATACCTCGCCGCCAAAACCACCACCATCCACCTCGGCGCCGGCACCATCATCGCGCCGTTCTGGCACCCGCTGCGGGTGGCCGGTGAATGCGCCTTGCTCGACGTCATCAGCAGCGGACGCATGGAAGTCGGCCTGGCCCGTGGCGCCTATCAGGTCGAATTCGATCGCATGGCCGGCGGCATGCCCGCCTCCAGCGGCGGTCAGGCCCTGCGCGAAATGGTCCCGGTGGTCCGCGCCCTGTGGCAAGGCGACTACGCCCACGACGGCGACATCTGGAAATTCCCCACCTCGACCAGCGTGCCGAAGCCGATTCAGAAGCCCAACCCACCGATGTGGATCGCCGCCCGCGACCCCGACTCGCACAACTTCGCCGTGGCCAACGGCTGCAACGTGATGGTCACGCCGTTGATGAAAGGCGACGAAGAAGTCGTCGACCTGAAGAACAAATTCCAGGCCGCACTGGATAACAACCCGGATGTGCCGCGTCCGCAACTGATGGTGCTGCGCCACACCCACGTGCACTCGGCTGACGATCCAGACGGTTGGAAAATCGGTGCAAAAGCCATCTCGCGTTTCTACCGCACCTTCGATGCCTGGTTCGGCAACAAGGAAACCCCGGTCAACGGCTTCCTCGCTCCGAGCCCGGAAGAGAAGTTTGCCGGGCGTCCGGAGTTTGAGCTGGAGAGCCTGCACAAGACGGCGATGATTGGTACGCCGGAAGAGATCATTCCGCGGATCAAGTATTACCAGGAACTGGGGGTGGATGAGTTCAGTTTCTGGTGTGACAACAGTCTGCCGCATGCGGAGAAGAAGAGGTCGTTGGAGTTGTTTATCAAGCATGTGGTGCCGGCGTTTCGATAAACACTTAGCCGGTTAAGCCCGGTAAATGAAAACGCCCCGATAGAGTTCGGGGCGTTTTAGTTTTACGTGGACTCATCGTCCAGAAATTTCCGGCGGGCGCATATTGTCCATCTCGAAAAACAGCGCACCAACCAAAACTTGGGCAGAACATTTCAAGATCAATGATCTGGTAAAAGTCTTCACCAATTTTGCTTAAGGTAATCAGACTATTGGCATAGTGGGTGTATTGACCACCCGCCCCGGCGACCGCATGTCGTTCCAGCTCCTCACAATTCCAGCCAGATACGATCCCCGGACGATTCAGGAACTGTATCCGAGAAGGAGATTTCGAATTGCGTTGAAACTTTGCAAAGGCACGGAATCCGTCGCTTTTTGAGCAAATCATCAGTGATCAGGTTTTCAGGGAAATCAATGGTTAATTTCAAACGGGTGGGGCTCCGATGAGAACACGTTGATCCGGCCGGCTAACATCGTAAACATGCTGCTCGCAACCCTGCCCGACAAACTGAAACTCCACCAGGTAGACCTTGCTTCGTTCCGGCGTAAAGGTACTGATCAGCGGCCTGCAGCTGTATGTATTGCCGGTGCCCATGCCGTTGGAACGCCCCGATACCTCAAAGGGTTCGTCAGCATTGGCTTGAGTTTCCAGCTGAGGGAAGTGCTTGAACGTGGCGCTATTGGTCGCTTCGTTAAGCTAGGCGATCCAGCCGAACACCTTGCCTCGCCCGGAATCCACCACAGTACCCAGCACTTCCATTCGTTGATCGGGATCTGAAGCCCGGCGAACCGAGAACTCGACAGGGTATGTGTAGCCTGTCGAGTTCATGATGACTTTGGCGTGTTGTGCATCTGGCGTTACCGTTTTTTGCTGAAGTTGGACACCCTCCTTTAAAAGACTGGGGGAAGAGTCTCTGACGTGGGTGTTGCAGCCTGAAAGTATGAGAAACAACATAAACAACATAAACAACATAAACAACATAAACAACATAAACAACATAAACAACATAAACAACAATGGCATTTTGGCCAATTTTTGACACTCCGTTCCAGCGTTACAACGGCCCAACACTGACAATTGAGCCCACGAAGATTCACGAGCCATCAACGGGTAATTGAACGGCTCAATAACCCACGTCACCAGAACCCGCGGCGACGTGCTATCTGTATCGCGACACTCCTCTTATAACCCGCCCAGAAGGTTCTAGTATTTCTCACAAACTGAACTGTGGGAAAGAACAGAATCGTCCACGTCATTTAAAACACAAGGCCAAGCTTCCGCAAAACTCAAAAAAACCTTCAAGTAAATTAACTTCGCATGCTCGGTATGATCGAGGTTAAGCTCAATCATTACCTGCGGCTCCCCCCCAAGACATCCTGCCACCCTTGCAGATCTTCGGCATCGTAAAATTCTTCAAGAACATCTTTTGAATGCAATGCCAGCCAGACTTCCGAATTGCCCTCGCTAACGCCGCCCCGAAAGGGCTTGCCGGAACTCACGAACCCACCGTGCGCCAAGATGATTTCTTTGAAGTCTTCTGTGTTCAACTTTTCTGATGAAATGATCATTGCCGATAACGACATGGTTATAACCCTCCTCTGCTTGCACCATACAAAAAGAGCTGATCCAAAGTATTTATCACCTTGACACCTAACTTCTCGTAGGACTTTATCTGCTGGGGTTAACGGGGACAGACCACATTTTCGGAGTGCTTTCTAAACGTGGTCTGTCCCCATTTACCCACCTTTTGTGCCGCCACCACTGTCGCCTTTTGCACCAACTAACCCAGATAAATTATGTCCATATCTCCTGGCCAGCGGAGGTAAACCATACTACTCCAACCGGAACGGTAGTTAAAAACCAAAATCCAAAACCATCAAGTTCATCCTCCTCAGGGTGAACAGGCCATGCGAGTGCAATGATACTAATTTGCTCATCATTACTACCAGATAGATAATTTCCATCTGAGGCCAGCTTTAAATGCCCTTCGAGCATTAGACGCCTCAGTAATTCGAGAAAAATTTCCGCTCTTTCTTCATTACTTATTTTAAAGTGCGAAATTTCCACACTTAAGTGCTGCCAAATCGATCCAATTGATAGACCGAAGGAGCTACTTAGAATAGCTGAGTACAAAAAATCTATATTCATTTGAATTTAATCTCGATTCGTTTCCCAGCATTAATAGACGGATTTATTACATCTATGGTCCAAGCTGCGCCTGACTGTTGAGTTGAGTTCGAGAAATTCCTCAACGTAATTTTGCTACCTGCGTTAGCTCCAGAAGTAATCGTTGCAGCATAAACATCCCCTTTCCCGGGAATCGACTTTACGACTGGCATATATTCAGTTCCTGTCAACTGTCTAAAATAGCTCATTACATCTGATGTCGTAGTGCCAGAATAAACAGACGCACCAACACTGAGATAAGGGTCAGCTTGGAGCGTCTTTCCTCCTATACTCAATTGAGAATCCTTTGGTTGAAGACTTGAATTATTGTACTGCGATGCAAGATCGCTAATTCGGTTATCAGATTGCTGCTGTAGAATTGCCCCGGGCTGCTTACCTGTTAAATCAGGGCCTTTGGGGTTCTGCGCTATTCGGTCTAGTGCATCTTTCTCAGCACCAACTATCGAGCTACCTTTTGGGGGTTAACGGGGACAGACCACATTTTCGGAGTGCTTCTAAACGTGGTCTGTCCCCATTCACCCTCCATTTACCTCGCGTCACAGGCTTAGCCTAATTTTTTAGCAAACTTTCGGCCACAGCTCTATCAACATCTTTGAAGACAACTTCCAACTCGTGTCCATCGTCACCAATCCAATCAAGGACCGAGTCACGCAAAATCTCGAGGTATATCTTTAGGTCGTCTCTTGGCAATTCTGGCAGAGACTCATGCACAATGACGACTTTATGACACGGCATCCAACTGAGATCGCTTAAGCAGTCATACAAGGCATCCCAGTTGTATCCGAAGTACCCCGGTAACCAAAGTAGGTAATACAGCGATCTTATCAATTCCTCCGTAACCTGAATGGAGGGGTCAATCCGCACATAAAACACTTTCGCCGTGTTATATGAAGGCGGGGTTTCCACAAACGTGAATGGCAACATTTTGACAGACCTCAATTTTTTATTGGGATGAAGGTTTTGTAGTGGTCGGCGGTGTAATACATTTCGCCGCCTTTCCCTACGACTATTCGCTGAGGCCCAGGTCCTGCAATACCCGCCGATGGATGGACATACTCAGTGTAGTAACCGGCTGGTTTCTGCGGCAAATCCAATGCACGATTCTGGAATACAGAGCCATCCTTTCGATGAGGGAAAGGAGTTTAACGGGGACAGACCACATTTTCTGAGTGCTTTCTAAACGTGGTCTGTCCCCATTTACCCCTAGCTCAGCAGATCGTTCAGTACGCCTTGTTCCCCAACTGACACAAATCCGTTATCAGGATCGTCAAATTCACCAACCCGCATTATCAGCAGTCCTTTTCGCTCACCTACATAAGCACACAGCGTCTGATCTTCAGAGAGTCCGCCGCACCAACCAAGATCCAAGACGCACTCTATGTCAAAATTCTTGGGTAAAATAGCGATATAAGAACATCGTTCAGTTAAAAGAACTTCTATTGATTTACGATCCGAAAAATCGGACAAACACATAGCTCCAAAAAACCTTAACTTCCCATCACGCTCAACGATACGCTCTACCGAACGAGTAACCTGGGGCATTTCGATTCCTCGTGATTTCAAACCACCCCATAGTCCCAGGTACCTAACAAGTCTCGTGTTTGGTTGCCAAGCCGAATTACCTAATAGCAGCCAGAATGCATATTCCGGCATATTTTTAACGGCAGATTTACAAATAAAATCCAATACGACTACCGATGCTTCATAAGACTTTTCTGACACCGTAAGACTAGCCGCCGATAGCTTCAACTCACCATATTCTTTATCTTCATGCAGGTTGAATACCTCACTGGGAAGAGAAATATCAAATGTTCTTATGATTTTAATTTTAGTAGCCATAGTGATTCCCGGCTTCGTCGTTGAAATGAGCCCCCCGATAATGCGTGATGGTTAACGGGGACAGACCACATTTTCGGAGTGTTTTCTAAACGTGGTCTGTCCCCCCACTTACTCCAAATTGATCTGCCGCCTTTGAATTATCATAAAATCAACTATAAAGCCGATTAAAAATTGAATCCACCTCACAACTTCTAACAATCTGATCAGACGTAAAATCCAATACATCCGATACGACCACAACCCCTCTAAGCTCTTCGGGGAAATCATCAATACTCGCATACACAGTTGGCATCAGGTAGCGGAAATAATCACCCATTTCAGTTTTCCCGCTATAACCAACAGGATAATCCTCACCTTGAACACTACCCTCCACTGCATGATAAACGTAAAAACCCTTTATCGAAGGAGTTTAACGGGGACAGACCACATTTTCGGAGTGCTTTCTAAACGCGGCCTGTCCCCATTTACTCAAACAATCATATCCACATCACTCAATAGTCCTTCCGGGCTGCAGCACAGGCGGCAGCTGTTGCGGCGTTGTGATTTTCATATCCTATGCTTTATCGGTAACGAACTTATACTAGTAGTGAATGGTTATATTTTCTCCGCTTGGCAGACGATGACTAACTTCCATTTTTCAACATCCCTCACTCCGCAAGAAGTCTTTATCGCCCGCTAATTTCGTATCACGACCAGCGGAGGGGTTCTCTATCATTCTATTCCACAAAATCTGCTCATTCAGATCTCGTGGCACCGTTGACTGATAGTTCTTTGAGGTTAACGGGGACAGACCACATTTTCGGAGTGCTTTCTAAACGTGGTCTGTCCCCCATTTACCTCTTGCATCAGCCAATTGAACTAAAGGTGGTTTATCCCCACTACCCCTTCCCCTCTCGCGATGTCAATAACGAATCCATTTCCCGGTGAAAATTAACTCCGGACTATTCGGATCGACCAAATAAAGCCATTCCGGTTCATGGCCAACTGTACCGACTAACACACCCAACTTATCAGGATGATCGGAAACCGCACCAGAGTGCATGGCACCTATATAACCATCTTGCCCATAAATATTATGTAACTGAAAACGCAACGAGCCGTCAGAATTATATACTGCAGCATTATCAGGATAGCTAAAAAACCAAGGCGCTACTGGAACACTGAATCTCGAGGGCTCCTTTTCAAAAACCACCAAAAATCCAGTTCTATTCGGCAATATATTCAGAACCTCAAGTATTGGAATATCGACTTCCTCCCCCCCCTCTAAAACCAAAAACTGCCGACGTTTTATTACGCTGCGCTTTTCAGAATAGAGAATATATTTTCTAACATCTTCAAAATTAGTGCACCCCCCATCCCAACTTACAAAGCGCTCAAAGACGACCCCATCATCCAACTCTACAACGGTAACAACTTTATTTATTAGCACTGTCATTTTAGCGCCCTTACCGACTCTAAATTTACTTCATACAGCTCCGGATTGGTTCGGGGTGTCTTATCCATAAAATTCACCTGATGCCCTCCGCCAGGCAAGCGAACTCCGTTGAGTTGATCCCACATATCACCAACGGTACCCTCACGAGTGCCGACACCGGGCTTAACCGTAATCTCGATCTGTAGCAATTTACCACTTTTAAACTCTTCAGAAACTGCGAGTTTATTCCTAACATCTGCTACAGAACTTATTGGTGTTTCCGTAGCCCAAGCCCCTAGAGCTGATGACGGGTTTTTCCCTGCCTCCCTTGCGACAAGCATCTTTGCATACTGCGCTTCGTTGATGGTCATCGTCATTGTACGTGGCTGATCCAGTACCCTATCGATCACCATCGTCCCCTCCTTCCAAGCCGGACGCTGTGTTCCCCAGTATGGAGCATCTATTCCACCTGACTGCTGTTTCAGGAGCAGGTCATTCGCCGCTTTCTCACCATCAACACGCGGGAGACCATCACGATCCGTTACTTGTCCAGCGTTGATATTTTCCGCACGATGCACTTTCCCCGGGACAAAGTCACGCTGCGCAGACAACCCAAAACCCTCTGCATCGCGAGTGGCATTGAACTCAACTTTTGAGACTTCCGAGGTGGTGCCCGGGAGACTCCCTCCCTTCTTTCCACCTGAAGTCAACAGCAGCTCCCCGGTTCCCTCCAGGTATTTTCCGGCGCCCTTGAGCAGCACCATTTCCATGGCAGCTTTCGCGGCTTCCGTTCCGTAGTCGCGAAGCGGGTTCACATCACCGGGGTATGTAGCGCTGCTAAAAGAGTCGAGTACTTTGCTTCCCTGGGTGTAGTCATAGGGCGCAAATAACTGCCCCGTTGCTTGCCACCCATCAGCGAACGACGCCGCACCTCCCAGTCCAGACAACGCCGGAATCGCGCATCCAACAACTGTTACACAAGACGGGCTGGACGCTATCGCACCCCCAAATCCAGCGGCAGCCCCTATCGCACCGAGTACCGCCCGACTGGCATTAGCCGATTGCCTGAGATTCTTGTCGTTGAGCAACAAGTCGTCATTGGCTTGATCCCATTTCGAATACTCGTCAAAAGCTCCGGTAGCGACAAGCGCACCCTGTGCATCCTTGAAGCCTTTGCCCTCGGTCTCCAATGCCTGGATGTATTCATAGTTCGGATCATCCGGCGGAACCGAAGCACTGCAATGAACCAAGGCGCAAGCCGCCGCTTTAAGCTGATAGGCCTTATCAGGATTCTCTTTTTGCAGTTTTTCCAGTGCCAAAGTTTCTTTTTGATGAAGTTGACGATTGTATTCGTCAGCCATCAAGGCAACCCACGATGCCTTGTTGACATCTCCGCCTGCCAACCCAGCGGCGGTCAAACCGACGATTTGGGAAAATGCCTGGCGTAATTCAGGTTGGTTATCGAAGGTGAAGTTGAGAACGCTAGCCATTGCCTGGCTGGCGCCAGCAGCGATTGCGCCAGTTTTGAAATCTCCACCGGTGGCACTCGAAATCGCTCCCCCCATCAACGCGTGCATCGCAGTGCGAGCAACTCCCCCTTCGGCCCACATGGCCATGCCGGTTGTATCACCTGCATTCTTTGCTGCTTGCCAGTGATCCTGTGCGAAGCCCCCGACAAAGTTGAACGCTGTTGCAGCGGCGACGTTGCCGGCTTGGGAAACGAGCCCTTCCTTCAGATTCTCGCTGTAACTGCCTCCGCCAATTACGGTTTTTATGGCCCCCCCTGCGAGTCCCTGCGCTCCCGCATGGACGGCGAAACCACCGATGTCTTGAAGGGTATTTAAGTCAAATCCTTTTGTAAGGTTGTTAAACGGTACCGTGTGGCCGCCGAGTTGGGGGTCGATTACACCCTTTGTGAAGCCGGCCGTGACACCCGCAACCGCCGAATTTTTCAGACTGTCCTTACTAAATGTGTCCTTGGCGACGGCCCCCAGATTGCCTTTGTTATTGATCGTGCTGACGGCCGCAGTACTGGCCATGGACGTCAATACGGCCGAGGCCATCACGTTCCCTAACCCCGCGGCGACTGTTGAGCCGACCGCAGCTCCGCCAGCCACTGCCGAAGCTGATGCAGTACCCGCTGCCGCCATGGCAGTCCCTGATCCCGCCGTCGCACCGGCGAAGCTTCCCACCGCCGCACTCGCGGCTCCAGCCGTAAGTACGGTGACGATAATAATGATCACCAACATCGCGCCCTGACCAAGGCTCGAACTGCTGTACTTGAACGACTCGTGGGTTTCCTTTATCAGTTTCCAGTCAACATCACCGCGCTTCTCGGCTTCTTTCAGCCACGCCAGTTGTGGATCAGCCTTCACCATTACATCAATGGTCTGGCTGATCGATTTTTGATTGATCTGTTTGATATCGATGTTCAGGCCATCAACCGCATTGATCACCAATTGCCCTTTGGCCAGCAGTTGGGTTTGGCGCAAGGTCTCATCGGTTTTGCCTTTACCCGACATCGAGCTCCAGGAGAGGCTGGTATTACTTTTCGTGTGGCTCTCTTGATGCAGGTCCTTCACGCCCTCGAATGTGACGGCCCCACCACTGCTGATAACCAGGTCGTTTCCGCTATCAAGTTTGGCTGCCTGGTAATGCTGATCGCCGCCACTGGCGAGCAGCATGCTGCCGCCGGAGCTGATTTCGCTGCTGATGTTTTTCACATCAGTGACTTCATCATGCTTGGTTTTCTTTTTGCCGAAGCTACCCTTCTTCTTCATGTCATATAGCGAGTAGTCGATATCCTGCGCAGCAAGAATATCGAGACGGTCGCCTGCCACCAGATAGGCTTCATCGCCAGCGGTGATGCGACTGGAAACCACGGCTAGGTTTTGCCCCGCGGCCAGCGATACGTCGCCTCCCGCCGTGATGCCGGACATGACCTGGCTGACATGGTCTTCCTGGCGAGTCAGTTTCTTGCTCTTGGACAGGGAATGTTCTTCATCCGCCGCTGAGCTGATCAGGATGTTGTCAGTGGCTGACATCGCCACGTCGCGCTTGGCGTCAATCTGACTCGCGATAACACTGATATCGCGTTTGGCATCAGCCTTGAAGTCACGCCCAGCATCGATGTCAGCACCCAGTTGGGTGATGTCGCTGCTGTTGTGCCGATCGTCATGGAACACGCTGTTGGTGACTTGCACCGACGACACGTTAATGTCGCGCCCGGCGTTCAGGACCATGTCCTGGCCGCTTTTCATCACGCCACCGGTGATGTTGATGTCGTTGGCCGCTTTGACGGTCAGGTCATTGGCCGCTTCGATCCGTGCGGCGTTGTCCAGGTAGTCGCGGTGGAACACGTTGCCACCGCGATTGACATCGACACTGGTCACGTCACGCTGGTTGATCACGCTGCCGT
>NZ_JAFLXF010000026.1:0-95145 GCF_019891575.1 Pseudomonas sp. MIS38 | reverse complement strand
AACTTGCAGATTGTCACAGCAGGTAAGAAGATCTAAAACCGTCCACCATGTCTCCGAACATGTGTCCACCATGTCTCCGGTACATACACCCCCCGGGGGAGAGGGAGCCGACGGAGGTGTCTGGCGCTATACATCGACCTGAAAAAAACAGTCGATTATGGATTCGGTACAGCAAGATCAGGTCAGCGAAATTCTCAAGCATCCCCCAATCAGTCCCCTCTCCCCCCGGGAGAGGGTTAGGGTGAGGGCGCTTTTGACTTTGATTTTTCCACTGAACGAATCCCCTCAAACCCGCGTCATACCCCTCCTTGGGCTATTGTAGGAAAACTACCGCCTGGCCCTGCGATTAGTCCTTACCACCCTATCCATGTTTAACTTGAACGTTCATTCAAGTTAAACCGGTGGTTCGCTGCCCGCTCACAACAGGAGGCTTGCCTTTGCTGAGTCCGATCATTTCAGCCACGTTTCAACCCCTCGAGGTGCACGTTTCATGAGTGCATCGTCTACCCCCGCCAGCGGTCTGGTGCGCATGAATCCGCCGGTGTTCTACTTCGCCGCGACGGTGATTCTGCTGTTTGGTCTGGTTGTCATCGCCATGCCGGAGCAGGCCGGCGCCTGGTTGCTGGCTGCGCAAAACTGGGCGGCCAACACGGTCGGCTGGTACTACATGCTCGCGATGACGCTGTATCTGGTCTTCGTGGTGGTCACCGCGTTATCGGGCTACGGCAAGATAAAACTCGGTGCCGACCACGACGAACCCGAGTTCAGTTACCTGTCCTGGGCCGGCATGCTGTTTGCCGCCGGGATCAGCATCACGCTGTTTTTCTTTTGCGTATCCGAGCCGCTGACGCACCTGGCCCAACCGCCGCAAGGCGAGGCCGGCACCGCCGATGCGGCGCGGCAGGCGATGCAGATTCTGTTTCTGCACTGGGGCCTGCACGGCTGGGGCGTGTTCGCCTTCGTCGGCATGGCGCTGGCCTATTTCGCCTACCGGCATAACCTGCCGCTGGCCTTGCGTTCGGCGCTGTACCCGCTGATCGGCAAGCGCATCAACGGCCCTATCGGTTATGCGGTGGACGGCTTCGGCATCATCGCCACGGTGTTCGGTCTGGGCGCCGACATGGGCTTCGGCGTATTGCACCTCAATTCCGGTCTCGACTACCTGTTCGGCATCGCACACACCCAGTGGATTCAGGTCGGCCTGATCACGCTGATGATGGGCGCGGCGATCATCGTCGCCGTGTCGGGTGTGGACAAGGGTGTGCGGGTGATGTCCGACATCAACATGCTGCTGGCCTGTGCGCTGCTACTGTTCGTGTTGTTCGCCGGACCTACCCAGCACCTGCTCAACACCTTGATCCAGAACCTCGGCGATTACCTCGGCGCCTTGCCGATGAAGAGTTTCGACCTCTACGCCTACGACAAGCCAAGCGACTGGCTCGGCGGCTGGACCGTGTTCTACTGGGCCTGGTGGATCGCATGGTCGCCGTTCGTGGGCCTGTTCATCGCGCGGATTTCCCGTGGCCGCACCATCCGCGAATTCGTCTTCGGCGTGCTGCTGATTCCGCTCGGTTTCACCCTGGCGTGGATGTCGATCTTCGGCAACAGTGCGATCGATCAGGTGCTCAACCACGGCATGTCGGCGCTGGGCATGTCGGCCCTCGACAATCCGTCGATGAGCCTTTACCTGCTGCTGGAAACCTACCCGTGGAGCAAGACTGTCATCGCGGTGACGGTGTTCATCAGCTTCGTGTTCTTCGTCACTTCCGCCGACTCCGGCACAGTGGTGCTTTCGACCCTGTCGGCCAAGGGCGGCAACCCGGACGAAGACGGGCCGAAATGGCTGCGAGTGTTCTGGGGTGCGATGACCGCGCTGGTGACCAGTGCGCTGCTGTTCTCCGGCAGTATCGATGCGCTGAAATCGGCGGTGGTGCTGACCTCGCTGCCGTTCTCGATGATTTTGCTGCTGATGATGTGGGGCCTGCACAAGGCGTTCTATCTGGAGTCGCAGAAGCAGATCGCGCAGTTGCATTCGCTGGCACCGGTCTCCGGTTCGCGGCGTGGCACGGGCGGCTGGCGCCAGCGCCTGAGTCAGGCGGTGCACTTCCCGTCACGCGACGAGGTGTACCGCTTCATGGACACCACGGTGCGCCCGGCGATCGAAGAAGTGACGGCGGTGTTCGTCGAGAAGGGCCTGAACGTGGTCACTCAGCCGGATCCGGCGCACGACAACATCAGCCTGGAAATCGGCCACGGTGAGCAGCATCCGTTCATCTACCAGGTGCAGATGCGCGGCTACTTCACGCCGTCGTTCGCCCGGGGTGGCATGGGTTCCAAGCAGCTCAACAACCGCCGCTATTACCGCGCTGAAGTGCACTTGAGCGAGGGCAGTCAGGACTACGATCTGGTCGGCTACACCAAGGAACAGATCATCAACGACATCCTCGACCAGTACGAACGCCACATGCAGTTCCTGCATCTGGTGCGTTGATCGGCAACTGAGCGCCGGGACGTCTCACGACTCGGCGCTCAGCACCATGAACAACACCATCGCCGCCATCGGCACCCCGAACACCGCACTGCCCACCGCGATCTCCGAACCCAGCGGCTGCCCGGCATGCACCACCCCCACCGCACCATTGATCACCGTCAACGCCAGCCACAGCGCGGCGAAGCTGTAGGCCAGGGTCTGCCGACTGAAGCCAACGCGCTCGCCGATGTAGAGCATCAGGGCGAGCAGGACCAGGCCGAAGAAGATGATGATGGCGGTGTGCATAGGCGTGTCTGCGGGTTATGTGGTGCTTGATCGGACGCTTTCGCGGGCAAGCCCGCTCCCACAGTGATCTCGGTCATTCACAGATTCTGTGTACAACCAAAATCCTGTGGGAGCGGGCTTGCCCGCGAAGGGGCCACCTCGGTGTTACTTGGAGCATAGCCAATCCAGCCTAGGCCATTTTGGTCAGGTGCTCTCGCGCTCGATCACATTGCACTGCAATAGATTCAGGCGCTGCACCTCATCACTCGGTAACACCCCAAGGCTTTCCAATACCCGCGTTGCCGCCAGCACGCCGATCTCCAGTGCCGGTGGTTTGATCGTGCTCAGGCTGGGCAACAGCATTTCGGCGAACGGGTAATTGCCGAAGCCGAGCACGGCGCAGTCTTCGGGGATCTTGATGCCTGCGCGTTGCCCGGCGAGCAGGCCGCCGGCGGCGAGGTTGTCGTTGGCGAAGATGATCGCGTCGGGGCGCGGAGCGGCGTTCATCAGGGCTTCCATTGCTTGCTTGCCGGCTTCGAACGGCGCGCGGTCGGCGTCCGGGGCGAACACCCGCGGCTGCAGTCCGAACTCGCGCACGGTGGCGGCGTAACCGTCGCGACGTTCGAGGGCACTGAGGTCACCAGGGGCGCTGTTCTGCACGAAGGCGATGCGGCGATAGCCTTTGTCATGCAGATAACGCGCAGCGGTCACGCCGACTTCATAGTGCGAAAAGCCGATCTGCATCGGCTCGCGATCCGGCTGGTAATCCCAGGTTTCGATCACCGGAATCTCCGCCTCGGCGATCAGCTTTTCCGTGCCCGCACTGTGGAAATGGCTGGTCAGCACCAACGCTGCCGGCGACCAGCCGAGAAACGCGCGCACGGCGTTTTCTTCCTGTTCGGTACTGAAGTAACTCGACGCCAGCAGCAATTGATAACCGTGGCGGCTGAGGGTGTCGCTGAAACCCTGAATGGTGTTGGCAAAGATCGGCCCGGAGATGTTCGGAATCACCATGCCGACGATTTTCCCTCGCGCCGAGGCCAGGCCGCCGGCCACCAGATTCGGCACGTAACCCAGCTCGGCCACTACCGCTGCAATGCGCTCGCGACGTTCCGGCGAGACGGTTTCCGGCTGATTGAAATAGCGCGACACGGTGATTGCCGAAACTCCCGCTTCGCGCGCCACCGCATTCAGGGTCACGCGTCCGGCGCCACGGCGTTTGCGGGTTTTTTCCTGGCTCAAGGCTCGATCCTTCTTAAAAACCAAAACGCATATAAAAGTAATTTTTCAGTATTGGACGCTCTATGCCGAGCTTGCCAATACTGGCGATGTTAGCGCTAACAAGGCGCATTGTCTGCTACTCGCTCGAGCGAATGCCCAAGACACCGATTCAGGCGCTGTCGTCACAGAACGGCAGCGATTCAGGGCCAATTTCGAGCGGGCAAACATGCACAACATTCCTGGGGCGACACACAAACTGGCGCAGTCGATTCGCGCCGCTGGCTGGATTTTCACCGGGCTGTCGGTGTTGCCGCTGCCCAATGCTTTCGCCGCCGACAGCAGCGAACAAGAGCCGACCCTCAAGTCCGTCACAGTCACCGCTACCCGCCGCGAAGAGTCGCTGCAGAAGGTGCCGGTGGCGGTCTCGGTGATCGACGGCGAACAACTGGAACGCGACAACCGCAACGGCGTAGCGAGCATCGTCCAGCAAGTGCCGTCGCTGAATTTCCGTACCGGTGCGTCGAACAAGGACACCTCGTTGTTCGTGCGTGGCGTCGGCACGATTTCCACCTCGCCCGGCGTCGAGCCAACGGTGGCCACGGTGATCGACGGCGTGGTCTATGCCCGCCCCGGTCAATCGACCCTGGACCTGCTGGATCTGGAGCGCGTCGAAGTACTGCGCGGCCCGCAGGGCACGCTGTTCGGCAAGAATGCCTCGGCCGGTGTGCTCAACATCACCAGCAAGGCGCCGACCAACGAGACCCACGGTTACATCGACCAGTCGTACTACAGCGGTAACGAAAGCCGCACCCGCTTCGGCATTGGCGGCAGCCTGATTCCGGACACGTTAAAGGGCTCGATCAGCACTCTGGTCAGCAGCTACGACGGCAATGTCGACAACAAATACAACGGCCAGGAGGTCAACGGCTACAACCATCGCGGGGTGCGCGGCAAGCTCGAATTCACCCCGAATGACGACGTGACCTTCACCCTGATCGCCGACTACATGCAGTCCCACGACGACGGTCCCAACGGCGTGGTCAGCAAGTCGCTGACCCCGGCCTTCGCCAACGCGCTGAGCCCGGTCTATGCGAGCAACCACAACCGCGACATCAACACCGATACCCGCAGCCATGTCGAGGACACCAACAAGGGCCTGTCCGGCCAGCTCGACTGGCAACTGGGCGATTACACACTGACCTCGATCACTGCGTGGCGCGGCTGGGACAACACCCAATATCAGGACGGCGATCGGCTGAGCACGATCAGCGCAGCGTTCCCCGGCACCGCCGACAAGGGCGAGCTGGCCTTCGATCAGTACTCGCAGGAGCTGCGCCTGGCCTCGCCGAAAGGTGAGTTCCTTGAATACGTTGGCGGCCTGTTCTACATGCACGGCAAGGATGACGAGACCTATCAGCGCACCTTGACCACCACCACACGCACCGACCGTGGCGTCGCCGATTACAGCACCACCAGCGACAGCTACGCCGCGTTCGGCGAAGCCACGCTGAACTTCACCTCGGACTTGCGTGGCATCGCCGGCTTGCGCTACACCCACGATGATCTTGAATACGATCACCGCCGCGTCTCCACGTCTGCGACCACGGTCAGCGGCATCCAGCCGGCCACCAGCAGTTCCGGTTCGGTGGACGAGGACGGCTGGTCCGGCCGGCTCGGCGTGCAGTACGACCTCAGCGATGCGGTCACTGCGTATCTGACCTATTCGCGCGGCTACAAAGGCCCGGCGTACAACGTGTTCTTCAACATGCAGCCGCGTGACACCGAAGCGCTGAAGCCGGAGACCTCGAATACTTGGGAGGCGGGGATCAAGGCCACCAGCTGGAACAACCGGCTGACCACCAACCTCGCGGTGTTCCACAGCGACTACGACAACTATCAGGCGAACTTTTTCGACACCGTTGCCGGGCAAGTGGTAACGCGCCTGATCAACGCCGGCAGCGTCAGCACCGAAGGCGTCGAACTCGATTACGCCTTGCAGGCGACCCAGCAACTGAAGTTCTCCGGGGCGCTGGCCTACACCCGCGCGCGCATCGACCAATTCAGCTGCCCGGCGGGCGCGGCGGCGTCGTGCAACGTCAATGGCAAGCCACTGCCGTTCAGCCCGGACTGGAAAAGCTACGTGCGTGCCGACTACACGATTCCGCTGGAAAACGGTCTAGATATCGAGCTCGGCACCGACTATAGCTGGCAGAGCGAGGTGCAGTACGACATTAGCCAGAACGCCGACACCAAACAGGGTGCCTACGGCATCTGGAACGCCAGCGTCGCGCTCGCCGATTACAGCAACGGCTGGCGCGTGGCACTGCTGGGCAAGAACCTCGCCGACAAGTCCTACTCACCGTTGCTGGCCAGCGGCGGCAGCTACATCTACCGCGCCGTGCCACGGGATGACGAGCGCTACTTCGGCGTGCAATTGCGCAAGGATTTCTGAGATGAGCAGACAGCTGAAACTCGGCGCCTTTCTCATGGCCACCGGGCACCACGTCGCCGCTTGGCGTCACCCGCAGGTACCGGCGAATGCCGGGCTGGATTTCGCCCACTACAAGCGTCTGGCGCAGATTGCCGAGGCGGCGAAGTTCGACACGCTGTTCGTCGCCGACAGTGTGGCCGCGCCGACCCAGGATATCGCCAGCCGCATGGCGCGCTCGGATCACTTCGAACCGCTGACCTTGCTCTCGGCCCTGAGCGCGGTGACCGAGCACATCGGCCTGATCGCCACGGCGACCACCAGCTACAACGAGCCGTACCACGTGGCGCGTAAATTCGCTTCGCTCGATCATCTGTCGGGTGGCCGCGCCGGGTGGAATCTGGTGACCTCGGACAACGCCGCCGAGGCGCTGAATTTCGGTCGCGACGAGCACATCGGCCACGCCGAACGCTACAGCCGCGCCCGCGAGTTTCATCAGGTGGTCACCGGGCTGTGGGACAGTTGGGAGGACGATGCCTTTGTCCGCGACAAGGCCAGTGGCGCGTATTACGACCCTGCGAAGCTGCATGTGCTGGATCACGTCGGCGAGCACTTCCGGGTCAAGGGGCCGCTGAACGTCGCACGTTCGCCGCAGGGACAACCGGTGATCGTGCAGGCTGGCTCGTCCGAAACCGGGCGTGAACTGGCGGCACAGACCGCTGAGGTGGTGTTCACCGCGCAGACTTCGCTGGCCGGCGCGCAGGCGTTCTACGCCGACCTCAAGGGCCGCTTGGCCAAGTACGGGCGCAGCGCCGATTCGCTGAAAATCATGCCGGGGGTGTTTGTCGTCGTCGGGCAGACAGAAGCCGAAGCGCAGGAAAAATGTGAAACGTTTCAGCAATTGGTCGAACCGGAGGTTGGCGTGGCGTTGCTTGGGCGTATGCTGGGCAACTTCGACTTGTCGAAGTTCCCGCTGGACGGACCGCTGCCGGCGTTGCCGCTGACCGACAGCGGGCAGCAGAGCCGGCAGAAATTGCTGACTGAACTGGCAGGGCGGGAGCATCTGACCCTCGCCGAATTGGGCCGCAGGATTGCCGGTGGGCGCGGGCATTACAGCCTGGTGGGCACGCCGGCGCAGATCGCCGACCGCTTGCAGGAGTGGTTCGAACAGGGCGCGGCGGATGGCTTCAATGTGCTGGTACCGCACTTGCCGGGCGGGCTCGAAGACTTCGCCCATGGCGTGGTTCCGGAACTGCAGCGGCGCGGGCTGTTCAGAACCGAGTATGAGGGCCGGACCTTGCGCGAAAACCTGGGCCTGGCCCGACCGCAAAACAGATTTGTGTAAACACCCTGTGGTGAGGGGATTTATCCCCGATGGGTGGCGAAAGCCACCCCTAAATCTGCATTCAAATTCGCGATTTTTTTTGGGACGGCTACGCCGTCCATCGGGGATAAATCCCCTCACCACAAAGTTGAAATTCACCCTCAATTTGCTGTTAATCAAACAAGAGAGGATTCGATGACTTACACCGCTGCCGAAAACCGCTACGACTCCATTCCTTACCGCCGCGTCGGCCGCAGCGGTCTGGTGCTGCCGGCGCTGTCGCTGGGCCTGTGGCACAACTTCGGCGACAGCACGCCGATCGACACCCAGCGCGCCCTGCTGCGCACCGCGTTCGACCTGGGCATCAACCACTTCGACCTGGCCAACAATTACGGCCCGCCGTACGGCAGCGCCGAGATCAATTTCGGTCGCCTGCTGCGCGAAGACTTCAAGCAGTACCGCGATGAGCTGATCATTTCGAGCAAGGCCGGTTGGGACATGTGGCCCGGCCCGTACGGTCAGGGCGGCGGCTCGCGCAAATACGTGCTGGCCAGCCTCGACCAGAGCCTGCAGCGCCTCGGTCTGGACTACGTGGATATCTTCTATTCGCACCGCTTCGACCCGGACACTCCGCTGGAAGAAACCGCCAGCGCCCTCGCCACCGCCGTGCAACAGGGCAAGGCGCTGTACATCGGCATCTCGTCGTACTCCGGGGTAAAAACCCGCGAGATCGCTGCGCTGCTCAAGGAATGGAAAGTACCGCTGCTGATTCATCAGCCGGCGTACAACCTGCTCAATCGCTGGGTGGAAAAAGACCTGCTCGACACCACCGACGAGCTCGGTACTGGCGTCATCGCCTTCACCCCGCTGGCGCAGGGTCTGTTGACCGACAAGTACCTCAACGGCGTGCCGGCGGATGCGCGGGTCAATCGCCCGGGTGGCGGTTCGCTGCAGGCTTCGCACTTGTCCGAGGCCAACATCGCGCATGTGCGCGCACTGAACGAGATCGCCAAACGTCGCGGCCAGAGCCTGGCGCAACTGGCACTGGCCTGGACCCTGCGTGATCCACGGGTGACCTCGGCGCTGATCGGCGCGAGCCGGCCGGAGCAGATCATCGAGAACGTCGGGGCGTTGAAGAATCTGAGTTTCAGTGCTGAGGAACTGGCGGAGATCGACCGGTTTGCCCAGGAGGGCGGGATCAATCTTTGGGAGAAGCCTTCGACGGCGGAGTGAGTCACCCTCACCCCAGCCCTCTCCCGGAGGGAGAGGGAGCCGACCGAGGTGTCTTGCGTCGTAAGTCGACCTGAGAAACCGGGTCGATTATGGATTCAGCACAGATTGATCAGGTTGGCGTAATTCTGATGCATCCCCCAATCAGTCCCCTCTCCCTCCGGGAGAGGGTTAGGGTGAGGGGCTTTTGATTCTGCTCTGGGCTTCAACGCTCAGCGAAAAAACGGCACATCCCCCAACACCGTAGCCCGCTGCATCACCCGTCGTGCCGGACGGTAATCATCCACCGCGTAATGTTGGGTCACGCGGTTGTCCCAAAACGCAATGTCGTCCTGCTGCCAGCGCCAGCGAATGGTGAACTCCGGCCGGGTCGCGTGGGCGAACAGGAACTTCAGAATCGCCTCGCTCTCGGTGTCCGACAGCTCGTTGATCTTCGAGGTGAAGCCTTCGTTGACGAACAACGAACGGCGTCCGCTCACTGGGTGAGTGCGGATCACCGGGTGTGACAACGGTGGGTTCTTGCGTCGTGCCTCTTCCCACTGTGCCAGCGCTTCCGGCGTGTTGCCGTAGCGTTCCAGCGGAAACGAGCGAGTGAAATCGTGAGTTGCAGTCAACCCTTCGAGCAAGGTTTTCATCGGTGCCGACAGTGCTTCATACGCGGCAATCCCGCTGGCCCACAATGTATCGCCGCCGAACTCTGGCAGCAGTTTGGCGCTGAGCACTGCGCCCATCGCCGGCGTTGGCAGGAAGGTCACGTCGGTGTGCCAGATCGCGTTGTCACGGACATCGGTGACCGCGGTGTCGAGGATCAGCACTTCGGGCTGCTCCGGCACGTTCGGGTAAATCGGATGGATGTGCAGGTCGCCGAAGTACGCGGCGAAACGTGCCTGTTGCGAAGGCTCGATCGGCTGGTTGCGGAAGAACAGCACCTGATACTTGAGCAACGCCTGCTCGATGGCATTGCGCTGTTCCAGGTTCAACGGCTGGCTGACGTCGACGCCGCTGATCTGCGCGCCGAGGGCCGAGCTTAATGGGGTGATGGTCAGGCTGCTCATGGTGGGTCTCTGGAATTCGGGTTTTGAGCTTTTGGTGGGAGCGGGCTTGCTCCGGGCGGCGTTCCGACGAATGCGGTGTGTCAGAAGACATTTCTGTGACTGATACACCGCATTCGCGAGCAAGCCCGCTCCCACAGGTTTTGGATGGCAAGTATTCAATGCGCCTGGCCGTGCCACGGCACCAGTTTGCGCTGCAGGGCACGCAGGCCCATTTCCATGGCGAAGGCGATCAGGGCGATCACCAGAATCCCCAGCACCACCACATCGGTGACCAGAAATTGCGCGGCCGACTGCACCATGAACCCCAAACCGCTGGTGGCGGCGATCAGTTCGGCGGCGACCAGGGTCGACCAGCCGACGCCCAGACCAATGCGCACACCAGTGAGAATATCCGGTAACGCGCTGGGCAAAATCACATGACGAATCAGTTGCGCGCGAGTGGCACCGAGCGACTGCGCGGCACGCAATTTAGCCGGGTCAACGGTACGCACGCCGGTCGCGGTCGCGATGGCGATCGGCGCAAAAATCGCCAGGTAGATCAGCAGCACTTTCGACAACTCGCCGATGCCACACCAGATCACGATCAGCGGCAGATAAGCCAATGGCGGAATCGGCCGGTAGAACTCAATCAGCGGATCAAGCACACCACGGGCAATACGGTTGGCGCCGATGGCGATGCCCACCGGCACCGCGGTCAAAATCGCGAAACCGAGGCCCAGACCGATGCGGCTCAGGCTCGCGCCCAGGTGCTGCCACAGAGTTGAATCCATGTAACCGGTGGTCGCCAGCAACCAGCCTTTTTGCAGCACGGCGGACGGTGGCGGCAGGAACAGCGGTTCGATCAGGCCGGTGGCCGTGACGGCCCACCAGATCACCAGCAAGGCGAACAGGGTCAGCAGGCTGATCCACCGCGTACTGAGGCTGCGGCGCTGCGGAATCGCCACCGATGGGGTTTTCACTGCCGGGGCGGAAACGTCGTAACTGCTCATGCGCGCTCCTGCCGTTGAACGGCGCTGCGTTGCGAGAACACTTTGCTCAGCACGTGCTCGCGGGTTTCGATAAAACGCGGGTCGGATTTGATCGCCCGTGCCGACTCACCGGCAGCGTAGCGTTGACCGAAATCCAGATGCAGACGCTCGACGATCTGCCCCGGATTCGGCGCCAGCAGAATCAGGTCAGTGGCGAGGAATACCGCTTCTTCGATGTCGTGGGTAATCAGGAACACCGGTTTGGCAGTGCGCTGCCAGACTTGCAGCAATAGCTCCTGCATCTGCTCGCGGGTGAATGCGTCGAGGGCGCCGAAAGGTTCGTCCATCAGCAGCACGCGCGGGTCGGCGGCGAGGGCGCGGGCCAGGCCGACGCGCTGTTTCTGGCCTCCGGAGAGTTGCCAGATTCGGCGGTGTTCAAAACCTGTGAGGTCGACCAGCGCGAGCATTTCCCGGGCGATCTTTTCACGTTTGTCTTTGGCGACACCCGCCAGTTCCAGACCGAACGCGACGTTGGCCAACACATCCTGCCAAGGCAATAGCGCGTCATCCTGGAACACCACGCCACGTTCGGCGCTCGGGCCTTTGACCGGCACGCCGTCGAGGGTGATGCGCCCGGCGCTGGGTTCGACGAAGCCGGCAATCAGGTTCAACAGCGAAGTCTTGCCACTGCCGGACGGGCCGAGGGCGACCAGCAATTGCTGAGGCCCGAGGGTCAGGGAAATGTCCGCCAGCACCGGTTCCGGGCTGCCGGGATACTGTGCGCTGATGCGCTCCAGCTGTAGCAAGGCCATCGCAGTCCACTCCCGATCAATTGGTGATGTATTTGGCGCTGACGTACGGCGCGTAGTCCGGCAGTACGGCTTCGACCTTGCCTTGCTCCTTGAGGAACGCGGCGGTGTCGGTGATGGCTTTGGTGGTCGGCGCGCCGAGTGTGATCACCTGATCAGCCGCCAGCGGGTAGACGTTGCCTTGCAGCAGCAATGGAATGTCGCTGGCCTTGGCACCGGAGAGCTTCACCAGCTTGTCGACGTGTGACTGGTCGGCGAGCCAGGCTTGTGGATCCTTGCGGTAATCGGCGTAGGCGTCGAGGGTGACCTTGGCGAATGCGGTGACGATTTCCGGGTGTTTCTCGGCGAAGTCCTTGCGCACGATCCACGCATCGAAGGTCGGCGCGCCGAACTTGGCCAGTTCGCCGGAAGTGATCAGCACTTTACCGTTTTCCTTGGCCACACCGAGCGCCGGATCCCACACGTAAGTGGCGTCGATATCACCGCGTTTCCACGCGGCGATGATCGCTGGCGGGGCGAGGTTGAGCACGGTGACTTTCGACGGATCGATGTTCCAGTGCTTCAGCGCGGCGAGCAGGCTGTAGTGACCGGTGGACACGAACGGCACGGCGATTTTCTTGCCGACCAGATCCTGCGGGGTCTTGATCCCGGAACCGTCGCGAGCGACCAGTGCTTCAGCGGCGCCGATCTGGGTGGCGATGAGGAAGGTTTCCACCGGAACCTTGCGGGTGATCGCAGCGGTCAGCGGGCTGGAACCGAGGTAGCCGATCTGCACGTCACCGGACGCGATGGCGGCGATGATGTCGGCGCCGTTGTCGAACTTGCGCCAGCTGATGTTGGCCTTGGTGGCTTTTTCGTAGGCGCCATCGGCCTGGGCGACTTTCGCCGGGTCGACGGTGGTCTGGTAGGCGACGGTAAGGTCGGCAGCCTGCGCCAGAAAGCTCGCAGCAGCCAACGAGGCCACGGCCAGCAGGCGAAGCGGGAAATTCAGTTTCATGGGGGGAGTGCTCCAAATCAGGCGACCGACGATCGGCGTGAAAGGAGACTAAATGATCTAAGAATCTAAAAATAAATAACTTTTTAGACTTAGCTTATGAGCGGAAAAATCTAAGGCGTGAGGGATTGTGGATACTTCGGATCTTGTGTCAGACGTTTGGTCTTTACCCCCTCACCCCAACCCTCTCCCCCAAGGGGGCGAGGGGGAAAGGGAGCCGATCTTTATGCTTTTCAAGGCCTGAGTTCGGCTGGATATTTCAGGTCGGCGTCAATCTCAAGAGCACCTGAATCAGTCCCCTCTCCCTCCGGGAGAGGGTTAGGGTGAGGGGCTTTTAATTACTGATCGCCAGAATGCTCGCCTGATACGACCCGACAAACACATCGAAATCGCCAACCTCGTTCTGCTCCAGCTCCGCCTGTTGCGCCAGCGACGAGCGCGCCAGCTCTTCAAACTTCGCCTGTTCATCCGCCGCCAATGGCTCGCTGCGGAAGAACTCGGCATGCGCCTGACTCTGGCGCAGGGAGAATTGCGCGAAGCTTTCCTTGTGCTCGGCCATGGCCGCCAGCACTTGGGCCGACGGGGTCAGGGACGAATCCTTGACCTTGGCCAGTTGCGCGTCCAGCGCCTTGCTGTGTGCGTCGCCGCCATGGCTCTGATCGAGCAATGCCGCCAGCGGTGCGATTTTTTCCAGCAGCTCGGCTGCCCAGACCTTCAGCTCGACCGCTTCGCCGTCGCGCTGCAATTGCAGGCCCGGACGGCGACCTTCCTTGACCACGCTGAGGAAGTTCGAAGTGGCATTGCCGCACGAAGTGTTGGTCAGCAGCGGACTGTCGTTCAGCGCGCAATACAGCAGGAACGCGTCGAGGAAGCGCGATTCGGTGACGTCGATGCCCATCGGCAGGAACGGGTTGATGTCCAGGCAGCGCACTTCGACGTACTGAATGCCACGGGCCATCAGGGCCTGGATCGGCCGTTCGCCGGTGTAGGTCACGCGTTTCGGACGGATGTTGGAGTAGTACTCGTTTTCGATCTGCAGGATGTTGGTGTTGAGCTGTACCCACTCGCCATCCTTGTGCGTGCCGACCTCAACGTACGGCGCGTACGGCGTGGCCACGGCCTTGCGCAGGCTGTCGGTATAGCTCGCCAGATCGTTGTAGCAAGGCGTCAGGCCGGCCTGGGCGTTGCTTTGGTAACCAAGGTCGCTCATGCGCAGGCTGGTGGCGTACGGCAGATACAAAGTATCCGGATCGAGCTGTTCCAGTTGATGCGAGCGCCCACGGAGGAAACCGGCATCCAGCGCCGGCGAAGCCCCGAACAGGTACATCAGCAGCCAGCTGTAGCGGCGGAAGTTGCGGATCAGCGCGATGTACGACGATGACTGGAAGTCGCGGTCGGTGCCGACGAAGCCCTCGGCCTCGCGCAGCAACGGCCAGAGCTTTTCCGGCAGGGAAAAGTTGTAGTGAATCCCGGCGATGCACTGCATGGTCTTGCCGTAACGCAGGGCCAGGCCCTTGCGGTAGACGTACTTGAGCTGACCGATGTTGGAAGTGCCGTAATAGGCGATCGGGATGTCTTCCTCGGCCGGCAACGGGCACGGCATCGATGGACTCCACAGGTACTCGTTGCCGAGCTTGCTGTAGGCAAAGCGATGAATCTTGTCCAGGCTCGCCAGCGTATCGGCCGGATCGGGCAGGGCGGGGGTGATGAATTCCAGCAGCGACTCGGAATAGTCGGTGGTGATCTGTTCATTGGTCAGCGCGGAACCCAAGGCTTCCGGGTGCGGCGTTTGCGCCAGACGACCTTCACTGGTCACGCGCAGGCATTCACGTTCGATACCGTGGAGGCACTGTTCGAGCAGAGAGAGGTTGGCGCGCTCGCCGAGCAGAGCCAGGCGGCGGTTGAGAAGTTCGCTCAATTTGGATTCCTTCACGCGTCAGTCGCCCCAATATGGGGGTGGGCAGGACGGTCTACAAGGGTGAAGTTGAAACTGGCGTTTTCGCCTGGTTTTTTGGGCTCACGAAGCCCCTTTCGAACCGCCGACTTCAATCCCTGAATCTGGCAGATGCACGCGAAGATTATGCGGTCCCTGTGGGAGCGGGCTTGCTCGCGAATGCGGTGTATCAGTCACTGCCATGCACACTGACACGCCCCCTTCGCGAGCAAGCCCGCTCTCACAGAAAAGCTCGACGCTGCGATCACAGCGCCGAAATTAACTCAAAATGATGAACAACATCTACAGGACAGCGAACGTGCCTTGCGCTTTTGCGACCAGTTTGTCGCCCTGCATCACGTCGGCCTCGACCACCAGCGTGCGGCGGCCCGGGTGGATGACCCGCGCCGTGCACAGCACCTCACCGTCGGATACGGCGCGGATGTAGTTGATCTTGCACTCGATGGTCGCGCTCTGCTGATCGAAGCCGTGGGTGCTGGAACAGGCCAGCCCCATGGCGATATCGACCAGACTGAACAGCGCGCCACCGTGCAACTTGCCGCCGCGATTGCGCAGTTGTGGTTCCAGCACCAGGACGACTTGCGCCACCCCGGTTTCCAGGCTGTGCAGGCGGCAGCCCAACAGCTTGAAAAACGCGCTCTCGACGAGCCCGGCCGGAACTTCCATCAGCGTTTCTTCAACTGCTTGGCGTTGGCGAACAGCGAAGCCATGGCGTTGTTCACCGGTGCGGCTGTGGCCGTTTCCTTGCGTGGCGCGCTGTTCGACGACTGGCGCGGTGCCGAGCCCGGACGCGAACCACGGGCACCGTCGATTTTCTCGCCCGGGGTGTCGCTCATGCGCATCGACAGGCCGACGCGCTTGCGCGGGATGTCGACTTCCATGACCTTCACTTTCACCACGTCACCGGCCTTCACCGCTTCGCGTGGGTCCTTGATGAACTTCTCCGACAACGCCGAGATGTGCACCAGGCCGTCCTGATGCACGCCGATGTCGACGAACGCGCCGAACGCGGTCACGTTGGTGACGACGCCTTCGAGGATCATCCCCAGTTGCAGGTCTTTCAGGTCTTCGACGCCTTCCTGGAACTCGGCGGTCTTGAACTCCGGACGCGGGTCGCGACCGGGTTTTTCCAGTTCTTGCAGGATGTCGGTGACGGTGGGCAGACCGAAGGTCTCGTCGGTGAACTTCTTCGGGTCCAGACGCTTGAGGAACGCGGCGTCGCCGATCAGCGAGCGAATGTCGCGGTCGGTTTCAGCGGCGATGCGCTGTACCAGTGGATAGGCTTCCGGGTGAACAGCCGAGGAATCGAGCGGGTTGTCGCCGTTCATCACGCGCAGGAAGCCTGCGGCCTGTTCGAAGGTTTTCTCGCCCAGACGCGCAACTTTCTTCAGCGCTGCACGGGTCTTGAACGCGCCGTGCTCGTCACGGTGAGCGACGATGTTCTGCGCCAGGGTCGCGTTGAGGCCGGAAATTCGCGCCAGCAAGGCCACCGAGGCGGTGTTTACATCGACGCCGACGGCGTTTACGCAGTCCTCGACCACCGCATCCAGACCACGCGCCAGTTTCAGCTGCGACACGTCGTGCTGGTACTGGCCGACACCGATGGATTTCGGATCGATCTTCACCAGTTCGGCCAGTGGATCCTGCAGACGACGGGCGATGGACACCGCGCCACGGATCGACACGTCCAGATCCGGGAATTCCTTGGCAGCCAGTTCCGACGCCGAGTACACCGATGCACCGGCCTCGGAGACCATGACCTTGGTCATCTTCATTGCTGGGTATTTTTTGATCAGCTCGATCGCCAGTTTGTCGGTTTCGCGGCTGGCGGTGCCGTTGCCGATGGCGATCAGGTCAACCGAGTGCTTGGCGCACAGGGCGGCCAGAATCGCGATGGTCTGATCCCATTTGTTGTGCGGCACGTGCGGGTAAACCGTGGCGTGATCGAGCAATTTGCCGGTGGAGTCGACCACCGCGACCTTGCAGCCGGTACGCAGGCCCGGGTCGAGGCCCAGGGTGGCGCGCGGGCCGGCCGGCGCGGCCAGCAGCAGGTCGTGCAGGTTGTGGGCGAAGACGTTGATCGCCTCGGTTTCGGCACCGTCGCGCAGCTCGCCGAGCAGGTCGGTTTCCAGGTGGGTGTAGAGCTTGACCTTCCAGGTCCAGCGCACCACTTCACCGAGCCATTTGTCGGCCGGGCGGTTCTGATTCTGGATGCCGAATTGCTGGCCGATCATGCCTTCGCACGGGTGCATGGTGCCCGGCAGCTCGTCGCCGACTTTCAGCGCGGAGCTGAGGATGCCTTCGTTGCGGCCACGGAAAATCGCGAGTGCGCGGTGCGACGGCATGCTTTTCAGCGGCTCGTCGTGTTCAAAGTAATCGCGGAACTTCGCGCCTTCTTCTTCCTTGCCGGCGATCACGCGGGCGCTGATGGTCGCTTCCTGCTTGAGGAAGTTGCGCAGCTTTTCCAGCAGGCTGGCGTCTTCGGCGAAACGCTCCATCAGGATGTACTTGGCGCCTTCCAGCGCAGCTTTCACGTCGGCTACGCCTTTCTCGGCGTCGACGAAGCGTGCGGCTTCGGTTTCTGGCGTCAGGCTCGGGTCGTTGAACAGGCCATCGGCCAGCTCGCCGAGGCCGGCTTCCAGGGCAATCTGGCCCTTGGTGCGGCGCTTCTGCTTGTACGGCAGGTACAAGTCTTCGAGGCGGGTCTTGGTGTCGGCGAGCTTGATATCGCGCTCTAGGGCAGGGGTGAGTTTGCCCTGCTCCTGGATACTGGCGAGGATACTGATACGCCGTTCGTCGAGTTCTCGCAGGTAGCGCAGACGCTCTTCCAGATGACGCAACTGGGTGTCATCAAGGCTGCCGGTGACTTCTTTCCGGTAACGGGCGATGAAGGGAACGGTAGAGCCTTCATCGAGTAGCGCGACGGCCGCTTCGACCTGTTGCGGGCGTACGCCGAGTTCCTCGGCGATGCGGCTGTTGATGCTGTCCATAAAACCACCTGACATATTGTGAAAGCAGGCTCGCAGGCACGGAAATAAAGGCCCGGAGTCTGGTTGAGCGGCTAGAAAATTGCCGCTGCCTGGGTCAAAAGGCACCCCATTGACCCGTGAAATCGAATAATTACTGCGCAGGCCCGGAAAATATCGCGGCCACCTGCGGTAACGATTCAGACGTTGCCTGGCACAAAACGCCGCGCATTATAACCAGCGTTCTGTCATTCGGGGGTGTAGCAGTCTGTAGGTAGAAACCCCGGTTTTCTGGCAGTGAAGGAAAAATCTGCTAACAATGCACACGGTGCGTATAACGGCAGCTACGCCATAATGCGCGCCGAGCTAAAAGGAGCATCCAATGAGCAGCACTGCAAACAATGCTGAAGGCGAAAAAATTCTTATTGTTGACGACGATCCGGGGCTGAGCAGCCTGCTGGAACGCTTTTTCGTCAGCAAGGGCTACCGCGCCCGTGCCGTACCGAACACCGAGCAAATGGACCGTCTGCTGTCGCGTGAAGTGTTCAATCTGGTCGTCCTCGACCTGATGCTGCCGGGCGAAGACGGCCTCACCGCATGCCGTCGCCTGCGGGCGGCGAACAATCAGATTCCGATCATCATGCTCACCGCCAAGGGCGATGAGATGAGCCGCATCAAGGGCCTGGAACTGGGCGCCGATGACTATCTGGCCAAGCCGTTCAACCCGGACGAGCTGATGGCGCGGGTCAAAGCGGTTCTGCGTCGTCAGGCCGCACCGGTGCCGGGCGCGCCGGGCAGCGAAGACGAAAACGTCACCTTCGGTGATTACGTGCTGTCGCTGGCGACCCGCGAGCTGAAACGTGGCGAAGAAGTGCACATGCTCACCACCGGTGAGTTTGCGGTACTCAAGGCGCTGGTAATGAACGCGCGTCAGCCGCTGACCCGCGACAAACTGATGAACCTGGCCCGTGGCCGCGAGTGGGATGCCCTGGAGCGTTCCATCGACGTGCAGATTTCCCGTCTGCGCCGGATGATCGAACCGGATCCGTCGAAGCCGCGCTACATCCAGACGGTCTGGGGCGTGGGCTACGTGTTCGTACCGGATGGCGCCGCCACCAAGTGATCGGCGATTTGTAGGAGCGGGTCTGCGCCGATCGGGTTGATCGACCCTCTACGCAGACTCGCAATCCGCAATATGCGAGCATGGCTCGCTCCTGCAAGTGTGTAACGGTTATCGATGAAAACCCCCGTCTGGTTCCCCCAAAGTTTTTTCTCCCGCACCCTGTGGCTGGTGCTCATCGTCGTGCTGTTTTCCAAGGCGCTGACCCTGGTTTATCTGTTGATGAACGAGGACGTGCTGGTAGATCGCCAATACAGCCACGGCGTCGCCCTGACGCTGCGCGCCTATTGGGCGGCCGATGAAGAAAATCGCGCAAAGATTGCCGATGCCGCAACCCTGATCCGGGTAGTCGGCGCCGGTGTACCGGAGGGCGAACAGCACTGGCCGTACAGTGAAATCTATCAGCGGCAGATGCAGGCGGAGCTGGGCGCCGACACCGAAGTGCGTTTGCGCATGCACTCGCCGCCGGCGCTGTGGGTGCGTGCGCCGAGCCTCGGCGATGGTTGGCTGAAAGTCCCGCTGTACCCGCATCCATTGCGCGGCCAGAAAATCTGGAACGTGCTCGGCTGGTTCCTCGCCATCGGCTTGCTGTCCACC
Organism: Pseudomonas sp. MIS38; assembly: GCF_019891575.1. Taxonomy (NCBI): domain Bacteria; kingdom Pseudomonadati; phylum Pseudomonadota; class Gammaproteobacteria; order Pseudomonadales; family Pseudomonadaceae; genus Pseudomonas; species Pseudomonas sp. MIS38. The sequence goes on along the minus strand of NZ_JAFLXF010000026.1, from coordinate 75,724 downwards.
GCCTCGGCGTGGATTTTCGTCAGCCAGCTCAACCAGCCGTTGAAACGTCTGGTATATGCCGCGCGGCAACTCGGTCAGGGTCGCAGCGTGCGCCTGCCGATCAGCGATACGCCCAGCGAGATGACCGAGGTGTATCGCGCCTTCAACCAGATGGCCGAAGACGTCGAGCAGGCCGGCCGTGAGCGTGAGCTGATGCTGGCGGGGGTCTCCCATGATTTGCGCACGCCGCTGACCCGCTTGCGTCTGTCGCTGGAGCTGATGGGTGATCGCAACGATCTGACCGATGACATGGTGCGCGACATCGAAGACATGGACGCGATTCTCGATCAGTTCCTCGCGTTCATTCGCGACGGTCGTGACGAGTCGGTGGAGGAAGTGGACCTGAGCGATCTGGTGCGTGAGGTGGCCGCGCCGTACAACCAGAGCGAAGAGAAGGTGCGCTTGCGCCTGGAGCCGATCCAGCCGTTTCCGCTGCGTCGAGTGTCGATGAAACGCCTGCTGAACAACCTGATCGGCAACGCCCTGAACCATGCCGGCAGTGGCGTCGAGGTCGCGGCTTATGTGTCCGGTGATACCAGCGCACCGTACGTGGTGTTGAGCGTGATGGACCGGGGGGCGGGGATCGATCCGTCGGAGCTTGAGGCGATCTTCAACCCGTTCACCCGTGGCGACCGTGCCCGGGGCGGGAAAGGTACCGGGCTGGGGTTGGCGATCGTGAAGCGGATTGCTTCGATGCATGGCGGCAATGTCGAGTTGCGCAACCGCTCCGGGGGCGGACTGGAAGCGCGAGTCAGGTTACCGCTGGGGTTGATGTTGCCTCGGGATGCCGTTTAAACCATAAAACCCTCACCCCAGCCCTCTCCCAGAGGGAGAGGGAGCTGACCGAGGTGTCTGGCGTCATACATCGACCTGAAAGACTGGGGCGATTGCGGATTCGGCACAGCAGGATCAGGTCGGCGTATCTTTTAAGCATCCCCCAATCAGTCCCCTCTCCCTTTGGGAGAGGGTGAGGGCTCTTGCTCCTCGCTTTAGCCTTTGCCTTTGGTCCGGGTCATGTTCGGCCCGCCATTCTTCTCAAGGTGTTCGATGATGATCCCCGCCACGTTCTTGCCGGTGGTGGTCTCGATCCCTTCCAGGCCCGGCGACGAGTTCACCTCCATCACCAGCGGCCCGTGGTTCGAGCGCAGGATATCCACACCCGCCACGGCCAGCCCCATGACCTTGGCCGCGCGCAACGCGGTCATGCGTTCTTCCGGGGTGATCTTGATCAGGCTGGCGCTGCCGCCTCGGTGCAGGTTGGAGCGGAATTCCCCAGGCTTGGCCTGACGCTTCATCGCTGCGATCACCTTGTCGCCGACCACGAAGCAGCGGATGTCGGCACCGCCGGCTTCCTTGATGTATTCCTGGACCATGATGTTCTGCTTCAGGCCCATGAACGCCTCGATCACCGATTCGGCAGCCGTAGCGGTTTCGCACAGCACCACGCCGATGCCCTGGGTGCCTTCCAGCACCTTGATTACCAGCGGCGCGCCGTTGACCATGTCGATCAGGTCGGGAATGTCATCCGGCGAGTGGGCGAAACCGGTGACCGGCAGGCCGATGCCACGACGCGACAGCAGTTGCAGCGAACGCAATTTGTCCCGCGAGCGGGCGATGGCCACCGATTCGTTGAGCGGAAACACCCCCATCATTTCGAACTGGCGCAACACGGCGCAACCGTAGAACGTCACCGACGCACCGATCCGCGGGATTACCGCATCGAACCCTTCCAGCGGCTTGCCGCGATAGTGGATCTGCGGCTTGTGGCTGGCGATGTTCATGTAGGCGCGCAGGGTGTCGATCACCACCATTTCATGCCCGCGCTCGGTGCCGGCCTCGACCAGACGACGGGTGGAATACAGACGCGGATTCCGCGACAGCACAGCGATCTTCATGCAACACCTGTGGAGGAGGTAGATACCGGGAACACCGGCTTGTCTTGTACATATTTGATGCCCGGATTGACCACCAGTTGGCCATCGATCAGGGCTTTGGAACCGAGCAACAGGCGATAGCGCATGGACTTGCGGCAGGCGAGGGTGAACTCGACTGCCCAGACCCGATCACCGAGGGCCAGGGTGGTGCTGATCACATAGCGCACCTGCGCCTGGCCGTTGGAGCTTTTGATGGTTTTGCGCGTCACCAGCGGTGCTTCGCAGCGCCGGTGACGCAACTGCACCACCGTGCCCAGGTGCGCCGTGAAACGCACCCACTTCTGGCCGTCGCGTTCGAATGGCTCGATGTCGGTGGCATGCAGGCTGGAGGTGCTTGCGCCGGTGTCGATTTTCGCCCGCAGGCCGGCGACTCCCAGATCAGGGAGCGCCACCCACTCGCGCAGACCGACAACGGTCAAATGGTCAAATGTCTTCAAAGGTACTCAACCGGCAGAAACCGCTCGGGCCGCGTACGGCCGAATTCGCGGTATTCACGCAGAATAAGGGTTAAAAGGCGACAGATATCTACGGCCCGGATCGCCGACCCCTCAAGCAGGTGTCGGCTGGTGTGCATTGTAATCCGGGACGGGGTCATTCATGGCACGACAGAAACGGTAGTACAGTTCATCAATATTTCAGAATGAGGAAATTCCATGGCACAAAAAAGCGAAGAGGACGACAAGGTCCGTCTCGACAAGTGGTTGTGGGCTGCACGTTTTTATAAGACCCGGGCTCTGGCCAAAGCGGCCATCGAGAGTGGCAAGGTGCATTGCCGAGGCGACCGCTGCAAGCCTGGCAAAGAGCCACGCATTGGCGATGAGTTCGAGATTCGTACCGGTTTTGAAGAGCGCACAGTGAGGGTCGAAGCCTTGTCGATCGTGCGTCGCGGCGCGCCCGAAGCGCAGACGCTGTATACCGAGACCGAGGCGAGTATTGCCAAACGTGAAGCGGCAGCGGCGATGCGCAAGGCCGGGGCGTTAGGTGTGAGTACCGACGGCAAACCGAGCAAGAAGCAGCGGCGGGATCTGTTTAAATTTCGTGGGAACAGTAATAGCGATTGACCGGCACGGCGCACCATTGTGGCGAGGAAGCTTGCTCCCGCTGGAGGCCGAAGGACTCCCAATCCAGTCGATCATGTATTTCAAAGTACAACCGAGTCGACTGGTTCAGTGACTGCTACGCAGCCAAGCGGGAGCAAGCTCCCTCACCACAGGTGTGTGCAAACTGTCAGTTCGCGGCAGACACCACACTCATCCGCGAAACCAGCGGCAGTTTGCCCAGCAAAGCGAAAATCGGCGCAGTCACCTTCAGCCAGAAGTTGGCGGCGTGATAGGCAAACGGCGTGTAGTAACCCCAGCCCAACGCCCACACCGCCAGCAGCATGCCGCCGATGTAATCGTCTTGGCCCCAATGCGCGCCGGCCACCAGACGTGGCAGCATGAACAGTAACGCCAGGCCCCAGACTGTCAGGAACTGGCCGACTGAGCGGCTAAACACGCCCATGTACAGCGCCCAGATCAGCAACACCGAAGCGTGGTCACCAGGGAAGCTCTGGCTCGAGCGATCCTTCAGCTCCCAGGCTTTTTCCAGATGCGGGAAATAGTCGCTCAGGTGCACCGCGCCTTCCAGCACCATCGATGGGCTGCTGTGCTGCCAGTCCATGTAGTCGGCGAATTTGGAAAACAGCGCGCGAATCACCACCATCAGCAGCAGAATCGAGAAAAAACCGAAGAAGGCGCGACGTACATCAATCGCCTTGAACACCCAGTCGCCCTTGATCAGCAGCGTCAGCAGGATCAGACCGACGACGATGTCGAACGGACGCAGACTTGCAATTGCCCAGATGTGGAGCCATATGGGGTTGCTGGCCAGTGGTGCATTGAGTGAGCGGAACAGCCACTCGTCGAAAATCACACACAGCATCTGGCCCGTAGGCCATAACCAGAAAGCCAGTAGCGCTAATGGCACGACGTTGCACAGAACCAGCCGGCCGAGGTTCCACCTTGATTGGAACAAACCCGGATTGTTCATAAAATGCCTCCCGTGGCTGAACGTTTTGCACCAAACAGGTGCGAAGAAAGCGCGGGATTTTCATCTTTTGTAACCTTTTTGTCATCAATTCAGATACCCAGACCTATGACCGACCTACCGGATACCGACTACACCCAACGCTTCATCTTCGATGACAGCGACACTCGCGGCGAACTGGTGGCGCTGGAACGCAGCTACGCCGAAGTCCTCGCCAAGCACCCGTACCCGGAGCCGGTCGCGCAGTTGCTGGGCGAACTGATGGCGGCCGCTTCGTTGCTGGTGGGCACCCTGAAGTTCGACGGCTTGCTGATTTTGCAGGCACGCTCCGAAGGGCCGATTCCGCTGCTGATGATCGAATGCTCCAGCGAGCGCGAGATCCGTGGTCTGGCGCGATACAACGCCGAGCAGATCGCTGCGGATGCCACGCTTGCCGACCTGATGCCGGGCGGTGACCTGACCCTGACCGTCGACCCGACGATCGGCCAGCGTTACCAGGGTATCGTCGACCTCGATGGTGAAACCCTGTCCGAGTGCTTCACCAATTATTTCGTCATGTCGCAACAGGTCGGCACCCGCTTCAAGCTGTTCGCCGACGGCCGCCGTGCTCGCGGAATGCTACTGCAGCAACTGCCGGCCGACCGCCTGAAAGACGAAGAAGAGCGCGCCGAAAGCTGGCAGCACATCACCGCCCTGGCCAGCACCCTGACCGCCGATGAATTGCTCAGCCTGGACAACGAAACCGTGCTGCATCGCCTCTACCACGAAGAGCAGGTGCGCCTGTTCGATGTGCAGAACCTGCGCTTCCGTTGCAGCTGCTCGCGGGAACGCTCGGGCAATGCGCTGGTCAGTCTGGGTCTGGAAGATGCGCAGGCACTGGTGGCTGAACGCGGCGGCGAAGTCGAGATCGATTGCCAGTTCTGCAACCAGCGTTACCTGTTCGATGCGGCCGATATTGCTCAATTGTTCGCTGGCGCAGGCGTCGACACGCCGTCAGATACCCGGCACTAAAACGGTTCAGCGCAGGTAAATTCACTGCGTAACGACGGAATTTCGCCGTTACGACGGGAGGACCCTACTCTTTTTGGGCTTTTCTGGCATAATCCGGCCCACTTTTTTCGCGGTAGTAGTGCACGACTTTCTACTACAAAACGTTTGGAGCACACTCGGCCACTGGCCGACGGGGAACCTCATGACGCAAGCCAATAACGCCGTGTACACCGATCTGAGTGTTGATGATCTGGTTAAAGAAGCCCTGCAACGCGGTGAGGGCGAGCTTGCCGATACCGGCGCTCTGGTAGTCCGCACCGGTCATCGCACCGGCCGTTCGCCAGTCGATCGTTTCATCGTTGAAGAGCCTTCCACCCAGGCCGCTATCGCCTGGGGCCCGATCAACCGCAAGTTCCCGGCCGACAAGTTCGACGCGCTGTGGGCTCGTGTCGAGGCGTTCAACAACGCGCAAGAGCACTTTGTTTCCCACGTGCATGTAGGTGCGGCTGAAGATCACTACCTGGCCGTGAAAATGACCACCCAGACTGCCTGGCAGAACCTGTTCGGTCGTTGCCTGTTCATCAACCCGGCCCAGTACAACCCGGCCGGTCGTGATGAGTGGCAAGTGCTCAACGTGGCCAACTTCGAGTGCGTGCCTGAGCGTGACGGCACCAACTCCGACGGTTGCGTGATCATCAACTTCGCGCAGAAGAAAGTGCTGATCGCCGGTATGCGTTACGCCGGTGAAATGAAGAAAGCCATGTTCTCCGTGCAGAACTTCCTGCTGCCGGCCGCTGACGTGCTGCCAATGCACTGCGCTGCCAACATCGGCGAAGAAGGCGACGTGACCCTGTTCTTCGGTCTGTCGGGCACCGGTAAAACCACCCTGTCCGCCGACGAGAGCCGTTACCTGATCGGTGACGACGAACACGGCTGGGGCGAAGGCGTTGTCTTCAACATCGAAGGCGGCTGCTATGCCAAGTGCATCGACCTGTCCGAGAAGAACGAGCCGGTCATCTGGAAAGCCATCAAGCACGGCGCAGTCCTGGAAAACGTGGTCATCGACGACGCCAAGCATGCCGACTACGCCGATGTCAGCCTGACCCAGAACAGCCGCGCGGCCTACCCGCTGGAGCACGTTGCCAAGCGTTCCGAGAAGAACCTGGGCGGCGAGCCAAACGCGGTGATCTTCCTGACCTGCGACCTGACCGGCGTGCTGCCGCCAGTGTCGATCCTCAATGAAGAACAAGCGGCCTATCACTTCCTGTCCGGCTACACCGCGCTGGTGGGCTCGACTGAAATGGGTTCGGGCAGCGGCATCAAGTCGACCTTCTCCACCTGCTTCGGCGCACCGTTCTTCCCGCGCCCGGCTGGCGAATACGCAGAACTGCTGATCAAGCGCATCCGTGGCTTCGGCTCCAAGGTCTACCTGGTCAACACCGGCTGGACCGGCGGTGGCTACGGCGTCGGCAAACGCTTCAACATCCCGACCACCCGTGCGGTGATCGCAGCGATCCAGAGCGGCGTGCTGATCGGTGCCGCCACCGAGCACCTGGACACCATCAACCTCGACGTGCCACTGGCCGTACCGGGCGTTGAAACCAACCTGCTCAACCCACGCAACACCTGGGCTGACAAGGCTGCCTACGACGAAGCTGCCAAGGCGCTGGCCGGTCTGTTCATCGAGAACTTCAAGAAGTTCGAAGTGAGCGACGCGATCAAGGCTGCGGGTCCCAAGTTGTAAGGCTTAGTTCTGGTGAATAAAAAAGCCGCCTCTTAGGGGCGGCTTTTTTGTGGGTGTTCATTTTCTCAATGAGCCAATGCATTCAAAACATGAACCGGGTCGTTATGAATGGCCTTGAGCAAAGCTTTTGCCGGCCCGGTTGGCTCGCGACGGCCCTGTTCCCAATTTCGTAGAGTGCCGAGTTGGACGTCGATCAGTGCCGCAAATTTGGTCTGGGTCAAACCGGTAGCTTTACGAATTTCTTTGACCTGCAATGCATCAACGTGGAATTCGCGAGAAGGTGTGCGCTCGCCTCGTACGATCTCGTCCATCTCTTGCACACTTTCCATCAGCTCATCAAAAAATTTGCTCATGGTCATCTCCATTTTTCGATCAAGACCTTGAGTGCTTTACGCTCATCGCTGGACAGATCGTGTTGTTCATTTTTAGGGTAGATCATCAATAACCCGATTTGTGACGCCGAAACGAAGTGGTAGTAAATAACACGTGCTCCGCCTCGCTTGCCGTGTCCTTTCGCTGCAATTCGGGTTTTGCGAATCCCGCCTGTGCCTTCAATTACATCGCCAATCGAAGGGCTTACAACCAGTTGCTTCTGAAAAGCGGCGTACGTGTCATCATCCAGCAGCTCTTTTACTCGACGGGTAAAGATCCGAGTCTCAATAAAAATCATCGTAAATGTACGCCATTGGCTTACTTTTCAGCAATGCTGAAGTGATTTGAGTAGATGACTGGTAAGTGATCGTTCTCATGTCGAACATGGGAACGATCTGATCACTCAACCTCAGACTGGAGCTTTCCAGCCGAGCATCTGCTGCTGCGCGACCTGCAGCAGGTCACAGCCATCCTGCGTCAGCAGATAGAGGGCGTGGGTGATGTGTGGGATGTCTTCGACGTCGGCTTGTTTGAAGCTGAGGCAGTAGAGGGTTTTCAGCAGGTCGCTGGAGGCGCGCAGGCGTTGGACGGCGCATTCGAGGATGTCTTGCGGGTTGGCCGTTGTGTCGATGATCAGGGGCTTGGTGTCGGTGAGGTTGGATTCGAGTGAGCGGTAGCGATCGAGGGGAAACGGGGTCCATGCTTTCATAGTGTGTATTCCAAATGTCGTGAGGATTCATCCCACCGTGACCAAGCGATGGGAGGCGAACTGTGTTCGGGTTGGTCAACCGAAGGAACACACAAGTCCGGCACGCTCAAAGGCGTCCCAAACACAGCCACCATTAAGCGTGCAGACATTTGAATTGCCGGCAGCATACAACGGACGCATTTATGTGTCCCACCGGGTGACCAAGCCCGAGCCGCTGATTTGCCAGCGACAGTCACGACTATAGATTTGTGATCTCAAGCCGCGATAGGCGACAAAGAGTCTTGGCGTGTAGGAACGGGATGAAGATCTCATCGGGCGTTCCTACCGATCTTTCTTCGTTTTTCAACGTAAATGCTGATACGCCGAAATATCCAGCAAGCTGGTTGCCAGGCCGGTTGCCGGCTTGTAGATCTCGCCCTTCACGCTGGTGAACGGTACACCTTTGCTGCCCAGCGAAACGTAGCGCTCGCCTTGGTCCAGCTCGGTGAAGTAGGTGTAGGAATGTTTGTGCATCAGTGTGTATTTGGCTTCGTCGCGTGCGATGCCGTTGGTGAGGTTTTCCAGATCGGCCTGGGTCAGATTCAACGTTTTTTGCAGTTGCACGCCCCAGCGTTTGAGGCAGGTTTCGGCGAGGTGGCGCACGATGCGTCCGGGCTCGGACAGCGCTTTCAGATCACTGGCACCGGTCGGGACGCCGCCGCTGCTGGTGGCATTGCCGGCCATGGTGGCGTGGCGGCCAGCCATAGGATAGATGTAGGTTTTAGTGCCGGTAGCGGTCTGTGGGATGACGCAGCTGAAACCTTTGGAGCGTTCGTCACGAGCATAGAACGCTACATACTCTTTGACATTGCCCGCGAGTTTGACGCGCTCTTCCTGAAAGTTACCAATGCCTGGCACGGGATCAAGAGCGAAGATATTGACCGGGATGTTTTTCAGCAGACTGTCCTTGAACATTGCATTGGCCAACATATGGCAACTGATGCCGCCCCGGCTCCAACCGACGAGATTGACTTGAGTCGGAATAACACCATCCTTGCGGTGGGTTTTGATGATTCCTTCCTGTAATTGCTGCTGGGTAATGCTGCGATTACCGTAATTATATTTGCGCCAGAACCAGGAGCCCTCGACTTTTACATCTTCGATCGGAATGCCGGCAGCTTTCAGGCGATTGTATTCGGCTTCAGTCAGTTGCTCGCGTTGCCAGTCGCATTTGCCCTTGATGATATTGAGCGCATGCAACACGTTTTCTTCCCAGCCCTTGCCGAACAAGGTGCCGCTCATGCCGTATTCCTTGGTCTTGGTAAATAGATCGTCGGCCTGCAGGTTGCCGCTGCCGGGGCCATCGACCACGATCCACTCGGCAAACTCGTAACCCGTATGATTGGCAGCCAAGGTGGAAATCAGTTCGCCGTTCCAGAAGTTTTCGTGGGTGACGTCGAATTTATTGGAACCAGTTCCGCAAAAAAATATAGTTAAAACAGTCATTGTGTTGCTCTCGGTTAAAGTAAGAGCCAACAACTTAGGTCTTTTATAGCTGTTTATTAAAGCATTCTGTTGTTTCTGGATTTTAGTTGTTTTCAGTGTCGGTCTGGTTGTTGGGGTTTATGTTTTGCTACTTCGAGCAAGTCACAGCCATCCTGCACTAGTAAATAAAGAGCATTGACGATGTTAGGTATATCTTTCACGTCGGCCTGTTTGAAACATAAACAGTAAAGGGTTTCCAGCAGGTCGCTGGCGGCACGCAGTCGCTGGTCAGCGGCATCAAGCAGATCGCGATGGCTGGAGTGAGTATCGATGACCAATACGGGATTTTCGTTGTAGCAAGTCTTCAAAGGGCGATAGCGGGTAATCATGGTGAGGCTTGTCCTTTACAAAGGCACTCGGGCGGGGCTGATTCAGTGGTCAGTCGCGCCGGCCACTATAGAAGTGCGTGGCGAGCACTCACAAGAGCGCCGCAATGGACGCCGTTCGTAGGGGATTTTCCGAGGGCCGGGCATATGCCCTACAAGGTTTTGCGGTTTTTTCGGGGTGAAACCCCTAGCGCAGAAATTTCCCACAGGATTCACAGGCGTTTCTTGGCAGATCTATGTATGGTGCGCGCCAGAATCTGTAGGACGTTTCCAAACGTCCGATACGCGCTTAAAGGGAATTGAGTATGCAGTGGCTACGTATGGCCTCGATTTTATTGCTATGGGCCAGTGGTTGCCGTTTGGCCATGGCGTCTGATGCCGGCAACGGCTGGACGTTTGCCGACCTCGAACGCACCGGTTGGCCCGATGCGCTCTCCAGCCAGACTGGCATCGATACCGCCTCGCGCGCCGAGGTGTTGATGTTCGGCAGGGCCTTGCTCGCCAGTGAAGCGCTGGACGAGGCAGGGCTGGAGCAGCGACTGGGTGTGCCGCATGTGCAGCTCAAGTCGATCAGGCAGGTGCGTGACGGTCTGTGGGATCGTTTGCTGAGCACCTATCGCAACGCCAGCGTTGACTGTGACGGGCAGCCGTTCTGCCCGCGCGTGCGCAGTGTTGCGGAACTGCGGCAATTGGCGGCGGCCTTCACCGGTGACATCAGCCCGGCTCATGCGTTGTGGGCGAGCAAGAGCCAGGGCGTGCATGAGCAGGTGTTGAACGAGCAACTGCGAGTGGCGGTTTTGCGGCCCTGAACAGGTAAATTTGTATCGCTGTTTTGTGCCCCTTCGCGAGCAGGCTCGCTCCTGCAGTGGACCGAGTTGTCTGCGCTATTGGCTGTATCATCCCGTATTGAATTGACCCCGGCCTTTTCTCGACTCGCTGCGATCGCCCGCTAGGCTGTTGGCATCACAGCGGTCAACGGAGTGACAGCGCATGCACAACACCCTGGAACAGGTTTTCGGTTATCCACAGTTTCGACCCGGGCAGGAAGCCGCGATCAGCGCGGTACTGGCCGGGCGCTCGGCGGCAGCGATTTTCCCCACCGGGTCTGGCAAGTCGCTGTGCTATCAAGTACCGGCACTGTTGCTGCCACATCTGACCCTGGTGGTCTCGCCACTGTTGGCGTTGATGCAGGATCAACTGACATTCCTCAAGCGTCACGGCATCAGTGCCGGCAGCATCGATTCGGCACAAAGCCGCGATGACGCCAATGATGTGATGGCCCGCGCCCGTTCGGGTGAATTGAAGATCCTGATGATCTCGGTGGAGCGCCTGAAGAACGAGCGTTTTCGCAATTTTTTGCAGCAGGTGCCGATCTCGCTGCTGGTGATTGACGAGGCGCACTGCATCTCGGAGTGGGGTCACAACTTCCGCCCCGACTACCTGAAGCTGCCGGACTACCAGCGTCAGTTCAATATCCCGCAAACCCTGCTGCTGACGGCCACGGCGACGCCGAAAGTCATCGCCGACATGCAAGCCAAATTCGCCATCGCTGCCGAAGATGTTGTGACCACCGGTTTCTATCGCCCAAACCTCAATCTGCTGGTGGAACCGGTGCGCGGCCAGGACAAACGCCGACGTCTGGTGGAGTGGATGAGTGAGCGCCCGAGCCAGCCGAGCATCGTCTACGTCACGCTGCAGAAAACCGCCGAGCACATCGCCGAGCATCTGGGGCGCAACGGCATACAGGCCGAGGCTTATCACGCCGGGTTGCCCAACGATCAGCGCGAGGCGATTCAGAAGCGCTTCATGGCCGGGCAGTCCAATTGCATAGTCGCAACCATTGCGTTCGGCATGGGCATCGACAAGAGCGATATCCGCAACGTGGTGCATTTCGACCTGCCGAAATCCATCGAGAACTACAGTCAGGAAATCGGTCGCGCCGGACGGGACGGACAGCCGTCGGATTGCCTGGTGCTGGCCAACCGCGACAGCCTCAACGTGCTGGAAAATTTCGTCTACGGCGATACCCCGGAGCGCGAGGGGATACGTTGTGTGCTGGAGGAAATGCAGGCTGCCGCAGCTGAAGGGCAGTGGGAGTTTCTGCTCGGGCCGTTGGCGGATCAGAGCAACATTCGCACGCTGCCGCTGAAGACGTTGTTGGTGCAAATGGAGCTGCGCGGCCTGATTGCTCCGCGCTATGCCTATTACGCCGAGTACCGTTTCAAATACCTGCTGGAGCCGGAAGCGTTGCTTGAGCGTTTCGAGGGAGAGCGCAGGGAGTTTGTCGCGGCCATCATTCACACCTCCAGCCGCGCACGTACCTGGGCCACGGTGAATTTCGAGGCGATGTACACGCAGTATTCGGCTGAGCGCAATCGGGTGGTGACGGCGCTGGATTATTTTCAGGAGAAGGGCTGGGTCGAGCTTGAGAGCAAGCAGATGACCGAGGTCTACAACGTGCTGCACAGCGATTTCGACAGCGCTGTGCTGAGCGCCGAGTTGCACGAGTACTTCACCCGGCATGAACAGACTGAAGTCGCGCGGATTCACGCCATGCTCGAACTGTTCGCCACTGAGCGCTGCCTGGGTTATCGCCTGGCCGAGTACTTCGGCGACCACAATGCGCCCGAGCACTGCGGGCACTGTTCGGTATGCCACGGTGATGTCGCGCGGCTTCCGGCACCTCCCGAGTTGCCAGCGCTTGTGGATAAAAATTTTGCGGCGTTGTGCGGTGATTTTATCCACAGGCATGAGCAGCACACCGGCAGCATGCCGACGGCGGAGCGCCTGACGCGTTTTCTGTGCGGGATCAGCGTGCCGCTGTTTACCAAGTTGAAGGCGCGGACGATCTCGGGGTATGCGGCGCTGGAGCAGTATCCGTACGCGGAAGTCCGCAGTTGGGCTGACAATTATCTGCTCGAGTAAATACAAACCCTGTGGGAGCGTGTGATGCCATGGCGGCCTGTATCCATGCGCTGATGTCGCTCATCACGGTAATAAACTTCAAAAACGCCCGGTGCCTGACTATGGTGAAGGCTGTCTTCGGATCGCCAACAAGAGAACAACATGAGCCAGACATCCTTCGATATTCAGCAAGCTGCCGTGATCGGCGCGGGCACCATGGGCCGCGGTATTGTCATGTGCCTGGCCAATGCCGGCATCGCCGTGCAGTGGGTCGATAACAATCCACAGATGCTCGAGCAGGCGCTGGGCACCGTGGCGCAGACTTATGCACACAACGTGCGCCAGGGCCGGATCGATCAGGTCGAAGCGGATGCACGTCTTGCCCGGATCAGCGCGGCGGCGGATTACCCGGCAATCCGTAATGTCGATCTGGTGATCGAAGCGGTGTACGAAAACCTCGCGCTCAAGCAGAAGATCTTTCGCGAACTGGATGGCTTGCTCAAGCCTGAGGCGTTGTTGGCGAGCAACACCTCGGCACTGGATATTGATGCGATTGCCGCTGCGACAAAACGTCCATCGCAAGTGCTCGGTCTGCATTTCTTCAGCCCCGCGCACATCATGAAACTGCTGGAAATCGTTCGCGGGGCGCAGACTTCACCGGCGGTATTGGAAGCCGCACTGACTCTGGGCAAGCGCATGGGCAAGGTCAGTGTGGTGTCGGGCAATTGCCACGGTTTTATCGGCAACCGGATGTTGCATCCGTATGTGCTGGAGGCGCGCAAGATGCTGCTCGAGGGCGCTTATCCACAGCAGGTCGATACGGTTTTGCAGGGCTTCGGTTTCGCCATGGGACCGTTCCGCATGTATGACGTCGTGGGCATCGATCTGGAATGGCGCGCGCGCGAATTGGCCGGCAAGGGGCAGGATGCGCCAGAGGTTCAGGTCGACAACCGTTTATGCGAACTGGGGCGTTTCGGGCAGAAGTCCGGCAACGGTTATTACCACTATGAGCCGGGCAGTCGTCAGGCAGAGCATGATCCCGAGGTCGATGCGCTGATATTGAGCGTCAGCGAAGGCCTCGGCTTTCAGCGCCGGGAGATTGGGTCCGAGGAAATCCTCGAACGCTGCCTTCTGGCGCTGGTCAACGAGGGCGCGAAAATTCTGCAGGAAGGCATTGCCGAATCGGCGCATGACATCGATCAGGTGTACCTCAATGGCTACGGCTTCCCGGCGGACAGAGGCGGCCCGATGGCCTGGGCGGACGATCAGGGGCTGGCGGACATTCACAAGCGCTTGCTGGCGCTGGAGACGCGACAGGGCGATCAATGGCGGCCGGCGCCACTGATTGGCGAGCTGGCGGCGCGAGGCAAAGGTTTTTACCTTTAGACTGGACAGATAACTCAAGGAGTCGATACCGATGTCCAGCACCATGGCGCAACGCGCCGATTACCCGCATTTCCAGCCGATCACCACCCGCTGGCACGACAACGATGCTTATGGCCACATCAACAACGTCACCTACTACAGCTTTTTCGATACTGCCGTGAACACTTACCTGATTCAGGTCGGTGGCCTGGATATCCACGACGGCGAGGTAGTGGGTTTTGTCGTGAGTTCATCTTGCGATTATTTCGCCTCGATCGCTTTCCCGGATCTGATCGAGATCGGTCTGCGGGTCGGCAAGCTGGGTAACAGTTCGGTGCAATATGAACTGGCGGTGTTCAAGGTCGGTGAAAGCGAGGCGTGTGCGGCGGGGCGTTTTGTCCATGTATTCGTGGACCGGACGAGCAATCAGCCGGTGCCGATTCCAGGCAGATTGCGTGACGCGCTGGAGCGTCTGGTGGTTTGAACCAGAGCAAAAAAAATCGCAGCCCTTGGGCTGCGATTTTTGCTTTCGCGCTTAACGCAACGGATTAGTCGCGATAGTAGCGGTGATGCTTGCGGTGGCCATAAGCGTGGCCACGGCCAGGGTGACGGTCGCGATAGTAGCGACGGTCGTCACGGCCGCGATCGTAATGACGACCCTCGTCATTGCTCTGGTTACCCATGTAGTTGCCCAGCGCGCCACCGGCGCCGCCACCTGCTGCGGCGCCGATCAGGCTGCCGGTGGTGCCGCCCATGCTGCGGCCGACCACGTTACCGCCGGCTGCGCCCAACGCACCGCCAATGGCCGCTTCGCCACGGCTGTGTTTGTTGGCGCCGACCGCGCTACCACCCGCGCCGCCCAGAGCTGCGCCAATGGTTGAACCTGTGCTGCCGCCTAAAGACTGACCGACGACCGAGCCAAGAACCCCGCCCAATGCGCCGCCCACACCTGCTTCGGTGGTGCCTCCGGCAGAAGCGAAGCCACTGACCAGGCCAAGGGACAACAAGAGAATCGAGGAGAACTTCATAGAGGAGCCTCAAAGGGATGACGGCGCCGATCCTGAGGCTGTGTAACAAGGCTGACAATCGAAATCCGACGAATAACACGACTTGTATACAATTATGCAAGTTGCTGTTTTGTATGCGGAACTTAAGCGATTTTCGCCGGTCTTTAGCTACTTCGGACAGGCCGCTTTTGAGAAAAAGCGGCCTTTTTTGTGGGCGTTGGAAGGGTGCAGGGTACAAAGATTTTTGTTGAATGTGCCACCGCTTTCGCGAGCAAGCCCGCTCCCACATTTGAAATGCATTCCAATGTGGGAGCGGGCTTGCTCGCGAAGGGGTCAGTCCAGGCAACGCTTTACGCAGATTTGGCCATGATCAACCCAGTCTCACTCGCCGCCTCCAGGCGGATCGCAATGAACTTCGACGTCGGCGTATGGCTGCCATCCCCGGTGCTTTCCAGCGGCACCAGCGGATTCACTTCCGGGTAATAAGCCGCGGCCTGCCCCGCCGGAATATCAAACGCGAGCAAGGTAAAGCCCTTCACCCGACGCTCACGGCCATCGTCCCAGATCGACACGATGTCGGCCTTCTGTCCCGGGCGGAAGCCCAGACGAATGATGTCGGCCTCGTTGGCGAACAACACATCACGCTGGCCCTTGACCCCACGGTAACGGTCGTCGAGGCCATAGATCGTGGTGTTGTACTGATCGTGGGAGCGCATCGATTGCAGGATCAGATCCGGCAGTTGCCCGGTGGCGCGGGTACGCTCGTGCACCAGATCCTTGGGCAGCATGTTTGCGCGGAAATTGGCCCGGCCCGACGGGGTGTTCCACTTGCGTGCACCGGCACTGTTGCCGAGGTAGAAACCGCCCGGGTTCTTGACCTTCTCGTTGAAGTCCTTGAAGCCCGGAATGGTATCGGCGATCAGGTCGCGGATGCGCCGGTAATCGGCCACCAGCCAGTTCCAGTCCACCGGTTTGCTGCCCAGCGTGGCGGCGGCGATGCCGGCGATGATTGCCGGTTCCGAGCGCATCTGGTTCGACAGCGGCTGCAACTGGCCGTTGGACGCGTGAACCATGCTGAACGAGTCTTCCACGGTGACCGCTTGCGGGCCTTCGGCCTGGATATCGATGTCGGTTCGACCCAGGCACGGCAGGATCAGTGCGTCTTTACCGTGGGCCAGGTGGCTGCGGTTGAGCTTGGTGCTGATCTGCACGGTCAGGTCGCAATTGCTCAGCGCCGCGAAGGTACGCGGGCTGTCCGGCGTGGCCTGGGCGAAGTTGCCGCCCAGGCCGATGAAGACCTTGGCGCGGCCCTCGGCCATGGCGTGAATCGCCTCGACCACGTTGTGCCCGTTGTCACGCGGCACCTTGAACTGGAAACGCCGCTCAAGGGAATCGAGGAACGCCACCGGTGGACGCTCGTTGATGCCCATGGTGCGGTCGCCCTGCACGTTACTGTGACCGCGCACCGGACACAGGCCGGCGCCCGGCTTGCCGACGTTGCCGCGCAGCAACATCAGGTTGGCGATTTCCTGGATGGTCGGCACCGAGTGGCGATGCTGGGTGATGCCCATTGCCCAGCACATGATCACGTTCTTGCCTTTGGCGTACATGCGCGCCGCTTGCTCGATCTCCACCAGAGTCAGGCCGGACTGCGCGACGATCTGCTCCCACGGCGTGTCATCGACCACGCCCAGATACTCCAGCACGTTGGCGCTGTGCGCATTGAGGAAGTCATGATCGAACACTGCCGGCGTGCCGGCCTTCTGCGCATCGCGCTCCCACTGCAGGAGGAACTTGGCCATGCCGCGCAGCACCGCCATGTCGCCGCCCAGTGCCGGACGGAAGTACGCGGTGTTGGTCGGCTTGTCGCCGTTGGTGAGCATTTCGATCGGGTGCTGCGGGTGCTGGAAACGTTCCAGGCCACGCTCTTTCAGCGGGTTGATACACACCACTTGCGCGCCGCGCTTCACCGCTTCACGCAGTGGTTCAAGCATCCGCGGATGGTTGGTGCCGGGGTTCTGGCCCCAGACGAAAATCGCGTCGGCATGTTCGAAGTCGTCGAAGGTCACGGTGCCTTTGCCGACGCCAACACTCTGGGCCAATGCCACACCGCTGGCCTCGTGGCACATGTTCGAGCAGTCGGGGAAGTTGTTGGTGCCGTAGGCGCGCACGAACAGCTGATACAGGTACGCCGCTTCGTTGCTGGCACGGCCCGAGGTGTAGAACTCGGCCTGGTCCGGGCTCGACAGCGCTTGCAGGTGTTTGCCGATCATTGCAAAGGCATCGTCCCAGGCGATGGGTTTGTAGCGGTCGGTCTGCGCGTCGTAGACCATCGGCTCGGTCAGGCGGCCCTGGTATTCAAGCCAATAGTCGCTCTGCTCCAGCAACGAAGTGACGCTGTGTTTGGCGAAGAACTTGCCGTCCACCCGCCGCTTGGTCGCTTCCCAGTTCACTGCTTTGGCGCCGTTCTCGCAAAACTTGACCATGCCGCTTTCCGGCGAATCGCCCCAGGCGCAGCCCGGGCAGTCGAAACCGCCGTTCTGGTTGGTCTTGAGCATCATGCGCAGGTTTTTCAGCGCGTTGTCGCTGGTCAACCAGGCTTGGGCCACGCTGATCAGCGCACCCCAGCCGCCGGCTGCACCTTTGTAAGGTTTGTAGCGCGGGACAGGTTTCTGGTCGGCTTGATGATGTTGGCTCACGCTTGATTCTCCATCGCTGGGCTGTAGACCCGCGGCGCATTCTTCTGCGGCAGGTGGATGAGATTGAGGTTGTGGCGACGGGCCCATTGCACGGCAAGGCCCGTGGGCGCGGACAGGCTGACCAGAGTCTGGATGCCGGCGCGTAAAACTTTCTGGATCAATTCGAGACTGCAACGGCTGGTGACAATCGCCAGGCCGCCTTCTGTGGAAATCTTCTGGCGGATCAGCCCGCCAATCAGTTTGTCGAGGGCGTTGTGCCGGCCGATGTCTTCACGGCCCAGCAGCAATTCACCGCTGGCGTTCATGAACACCGCCGCGTGTACTGCGCCGCAGTGCTGACCGAGCGGCTGAAATGCCCCGATGCGCTGGCGCAGACCGTCGAGCCAGGCAGCGGGCGGCAACGGTGCGCCGGGCAACACTTTGAGGTCAGGCAAGGCCTGTTCCACCGCCTCGACGCCGCACAGCCCGCAACCGCTGGTGCCGGCCAGTTGTCGGCGCTGTTGCTTGAGGTTCCAGAACGCGCGGTTGGCGATGGTCACCTGCGCGTATTGCGCCGAGCCCGCGCCGGTCAGTTGCAGGTCATAAATGTCGCTGGCGTCTTCGATGATGCCGCTGCCAAGGCTGAAACCGACGATGAAATCTTCCAGATCCGTCGGCGTCACCAGCATCACCGCCTGACTGATGCCGTTGTAGGCGATCGCCAACGCGACTTCCTCGGCGAGCGCGGTGCTGGCCGATTCCACGAGGGGCAGATCGCTGTAGCTGTAGGTCTGGCTGGCGGCGGGCGCGGGCGTTTCGAGTGCAGGCGCCGCGCAAGTTGGGCGCTTGGCGTTCATGACATCACCGACGGATTGATCAACGCTAAGACTAGGCGCGGCAACTTGTCGCGTCTAATCGGTACTGTCGATCTATTGATAGATGGCGTCGATCAAGCGGCTGCCGGGTCATTGGTCGGCCCGGAACCGGGTTGGTCTGGTGTGGTCTAGGCTTGGACGTCTGGAATCCCAATCAAGGAGTGTGCGCTATGAGTCTGTTGAGCTTTGTGAAAGAGGCCGGTGAAAAGCTGATCGACCTGCTGACCCCGGGTAATGCCAATGCCAGCGAACAGTTGAAGGAACATATCGACAAGGTCGGTCTGGGCAACCCAAATGTTCAGGCGACTGTGGACGGCGACAAAGTCACGGTTAAGGGTGAAGTCGCGAGTCAGGAGGAGAAAGAAAAAATTCTTCTGACTTTGGGCAACATTGCCGGGATTGGCAGTGTTGACGACCAGATTACGGTGACAGGGCCAGTAGTGGTGGCTGCGGAATTTGTCGAGGTGAAGGCAGGTGACACGCTCAGTGCGATCTCTCTGCGGGTTTATGGCAATGCCAACCAGTACCAGAAAATCTTCGACGCCAACAAACCGATGCTCAAGGATGTGAACAAGATCTATCCGGGCCAGAAGCTTCGTATTCCGAAGTAATAACCACGCTGTGGCGAGGGAGCTTGCTCCCGTTCGGCTGCGCAGCAGTCGTGAACATTTGGGACAGCTTCACGGCCCATCGGGAGCAAGCTCCCTCGCCACAGTGATGTTGCTAGAGTCCCCGAATCAAATCGCGGTAGTCTTCAACCGCCGCAAACTCGGCGGTGTCCTTCGGCCCCTTGCGACTGTCCGGCTCTTTCACCGCCAACAAATGCGTCACGCCAAACTCCCGCGCACTACGCAGAATCGGCAACGTATCGTCGATGAAAAGACTGCGTGCCGGATCAAAATCGATATCCGCCTGCAAGGCATCCCAGAACTGCGGGTTCTCCTTGGGATAACCGTAATCGTGGGAGCTGATCAGCCGCTCGAAGTACGGCGCCAGTTCGATCCGTTCCAGTTTCAGTGAGAGGGAATCGCGGTGGGCGTTGGTGATCATGATCACCCGTTTGCCGGCTTTTTTGATCGCCTGCAGAAAGGTGTCTGCATCCGGACGCAGCGCGATCAGGTGCGCGGTTTCCAGTTTGAGTTCACGCACCGAGAGCTTCAGTTCGGCACTCCAGAAATCCAGGCAGTACCACTGCAGTTGCCCGGCATGGCGCTCGAACAGCGGCTGCAACTCCATGTCGGCCATGGCCCGGCTCACCCCGTGCAGTTCGGCGTAGCGTTGCGGCAGGTGTTCCAGCCAGAAATGGTTGTCGAAGTGCAGATCCAGCAACGTACCGTCCATGTCCAGCAGGACGGTATCGATGTCAGACCACGGTAAAGAAGGCATGGCAACGTCTCGAGCGGTAGAAAGATATCCGACACAAACAATCGGGAAAGCCGCGTTATAGTAGCGCGTTCACGCCAAGGAGCTTTGCATGCGCCAGAAACCCACTGTACTCGCCCGCGAGATTGTCGCCACCAGTCGTCTGTTTTGCGTCGAAGAACTGAAGCTGCGTTTTTCCAATGGCGTGGAACGCACTTACGAGCGTCTGGTCGGCAAAGGCGCGGGTTATGGCGCGGTGATGATTGTGGCGATGCTCGACAGCGAACACGCGGTGCTGGTCGAGGAATACTGCGGCGGCACTGACGAGTACGAACTGTCCCTGCCCAAAGGCTTGATCGAGCCGGGTGAAGATGTGCTGGCAGCGGCCGAGCGCGAACTCAAGGAGGAGGCCGGTTTCGGCGCGCGCCAGCTGGAACATCTGACCGAGTTGTCGCTGTCGCCCGGTTACATGAGCCAGAAGATCCAGGTGGTGTTGGCCACCGATTTGTACGAGGAGCGTCTGGAGGGCGACGAGCCGGAGCCGATGCGCGTCGACAAGGTCAACCTGCGTGAACTGGCGGCGCTGGCGCAAAACCCGCAGTTTACCGAAGGCCGTGCCCTGGCGGCGCTGTATCTGGCGCGTGATCTGCTGACGCAGCGCGGGTTCTTTCAGTCATGAGTGAGATGTCGATGAAGTTTTCCCATCCGTTGATGGCGCCGGTGGTTGAGCTGGCGTTGCAGGCTGGCGAGGCGATTCTGCCGTTCTGGCGCTCTGGCGTGGAGGTCACCGCCAAGTCCGATGATTCACCGGTGACCGCAGCGGACATGGCCGCGCACCATGTCATCGTCGCCGGGCTGACCGCGCTGGACTCCAGTATTCCGATTCTGTCCGAGGAAGACGCCAACATTGCGCAGAGCGTGCGCGCCGGGTGGCAGCGCTGGTGGCTGGTGGATCCGCTGGATGGCACCAAGGAGTTCATCAGCGGCAGTGAAGAATTTACCGTGAACATCGCCCTGATCGAAAACGGGCGGGTGGTGTTTGGCGTGGTCACGATGCCGACCAATGGCCGCTTCTATGTCGGCGGTGCCGCTCTCGGCGCGTGGCGTGGGGACAAAGGTGGTTCGCCGGTGGCGATTCAGGTGCGTGACGTGCTCGCGCCCGGTGAAGCGTTCACCGTGGTGGCGAGCCGTCGGCACTCGAGTCCGGAGCAAGAGCGGCTGCTTGCCGGTCTGAGCGCCAGTTTGGGCGAGTTGCAACTGGCAAACATCGGCAGTTCGTTGAAGTTTTGTCTGTTGGCCGAAGGGGCGGCGGATTGCTACCCAAGACTGGCGCCGACGTCGCAATGGGATACCGCTGCGGCGCAGGGCGTGCTCGAAGGTGCTGGCGGCGAAGTGTTGGATCTGCAGGGCGAAGCGTTCTGTTATCCGGCGCGGGAATCGCTGCTCAATGAGTTCTTTCTGGCGTTGCCGGCGAAGGCGGCGTGGCGCTCAAGACTGTTGGAGCTGGCTCGGGGGTAAGTGGGTGGATTCTCGATTCCCCTCACCCCAGCCCTCTCCCGGAGGGAGAGGGCGCCGATTGGGGGATGCTGGTGAGGTTCACCGACTTGAGCCAGTTCTACTGA
Organism: Pseudomonas sp. MIS38; assembly: GCF_019891575.1. Taxonomy (NCBI): domain Bacteria; kingdom Pseudomonadati; phylum Pseudomonadota; class Gammaproteobacteria; order Pseudomonadales; family Pseudomonadaceae; genus Pseudomonas; species Pseudomonas sp. MIS38. Next base: position 54,245 of record NZ_JAFLXF010000026.1, on the reverse strand, counting down.
ATCCATAATCGCTGCCGATCTTTCAGGTCGATGCCTGACGCAAGACGCCTCGGTCAGTCCGTTCTCCCTCCGGGAGAGGGTTAGGGTGAGGGGCTGTTGACGTTCAGCGGTGCAGAACGTATTGCCCGCTGAACGTCACTGCATTCTCATCACTGCCGGCGTTGACGATTCGCGTATTGAGCGTCAACCGTGCGCGCCCATAACGCTGATACATCGCCAGAAACTTCTTCCAGACCGCCGCTTCCGGTGGCGGACAAATCGCTGTGGCATCATCGGTCACGGGCAGCGGATAACTGATCTGGCCTTCCTGAATCACGATGTGCCCGTCGTCGATGCCTTCTTCCTTCAGGCGCAAATGCAGCCAGCCCCAGCCCGCCAGCACCGCGCCACAATAGAGGCTACCGCCGAACATGGTGCTTTTGTGATTGACGTTCGGCTCCAGCGGCAGGTGCAGGCTCAACTGCTGCTCGTGCCAGGCGAGGACCTTGAGGCCCATCTCGCGGGTCAGGGGAATGTCGTGATGCAGCACCGACTCCAGATAGCGACTGTCGCGGCTCATTCGGCTTCGTCTCCATTGGCGTTACTGTCGGCGAAATTCAAGCCGTGCTTGCGCAGTTTGTCGTGCAGGGTCTTGCGCGGAATACCCAGGGCTTCGGCGAGGCTGCGCACCGAACTGTGCGAGCGCGCCAGCTCGGCGGCAATCAACGACTTCTCGAAGTTTTCCACTTGCTCGCTCAGGCCACCACTGATGACTTCCACGCTGGTGCCGCCGCTTTCGCTTCCACTGTTGTCCAGCGCCAGTTCCAGACCGAGGGCGAAACGCTCGGCAGCGTTCTGCAGTTCGCGCACGTTGCCCGGCCAGGTGTGGCGCAACAGCAAGGCGCGTTGCGCCGGCTGCAGTTCATGCGGTGGCAAGCCATGTCGGGCGCTGGCTTCGTCGGCGTAATGCTGGAACAGCACCAGCGCATCTTCGCCGCGTTCGCGCAGTGGCGGAATACGCAGCGGTGCGACGTTCAGGCGGTAATACAAATCGGCGCGAAAACGCCCTTGATCGGCAGCCTGACGCAGGTCTTCCTTGGTCGCGGCGATGACGCGGATGTCCAGCGGGATCAACTGATTGCCACCCAGACGTTCGACCACGCGCTCTTGCAGCATGCGCAGCAGTTTCACTTGCACGTCCATGCTCATGCTTTCGATTTCATCGAGGAACAGCGTGCCGCCGTTGGCGAATTCGAACTTGCCGATCCGGCGTTTCTGCGCGCCGGTGAACGCGCCCGGCTCATGCCCGAACAGCTCGCTTTCGACCACCGATTCGGCCAGTGCCCCGGCGTTGATCGCCACGAACGGGCCGTTGCGCCGGCTCGACAAATCGTGCAGCGCACGGGCCACGACTTCTTTGCCCGCGCCGGTTTCACCGAGGATCAGCACGTCCGCCTTGGTCGCCGCCAGCGCGCCGATCTGCTCGCGCAGGCGCAGCATCGGCGCCGAGTGGCCGACCAGTCGTGCGCTCAGTTCGTTGCGATCGCTCAGGGCCAGGCGCAGGCTGCGGTTGTCCAGCACCAGCCGGCGCAGAGCCAGGGCGCGGCGCACGCTGTCGAGCAGCGCGTCGCTGGCGAACGGTTTTTCCAGAAAGTCATAGGCGCCGGCACGCATCGCCTGCACCGCCAACGGCACGTCGCCGTGGCCGGTGATCAGCAGCACCGGCAGCTCCGGATCCTGAGCGTGCAATTCGCTTAACAGTTCCAGGCCGTCCATGCCCGGCATGCGGATGTCGCTGACCACCACGCCGGGCCAGTCACGCTCCAGTTGCCCGGCCAGACCTTTGGCTTCGGACAGCGGAAGGATTTTCAGCCCGGCCAGGTCCAGGGTCTGGCCGAGGGCCTGACGCAGGTGCGGATCGTCGTCGATCAACACCACCTGAATGCGATTGTCGATGGTCATGCACTTCGATCCTCGGACGGTTGCAGGCTGACCCCGGGCGCACCGGCGCGCAGCCGCAGGGTGATCAAGGCGCCACCTTGCTTGTGGTTGGCGAACGACAGTTCACCGCCGAAGGCGCGCATCAGGGTTTCACAGATGGCCAGCCCCAGACCAAGGCCCTGAGTACGGGTCTTGGTGGTGTAGAAGGGCTCGCTGGCGCGGCCGAGGGCTTCCATGCAGAAACCCGGACCGTTGTCGCGAATGTACAGATTGACGCCCTCGGCGGTGGATTCGGCACTCAGCCACAGTTTGCGCGGCGGGCCTTTTTCGGTCAGCGCATCGAGGGCGTTGGCCAGCAGATTGCCGAGCACCTGACGCAAACGGGTTTCCCCGGCCTCGACCCACAGCGTGGCGGCGGGCAGATCGCGGATCAGCTCGACTTCCATACTGCGGCGCCGTTTGGCCAGCAATGCGAGCGCATCGTCCAGCGCCGGTTGCAGGGCCACGCTTTCCGGGGCATGGCGGTCGCGGCGGGCGAAGGCACGCAGGTGAGCGATGATCGAGGCCATGCGCCCGGTCAGTTCGCTGATCAGTTTGAGGTTGCCGCGAGCATCGTCGGTGCGTTGATGATCGAGCAGTACTTCGGCGTTTTCCGCATAGCTGCGGATCGCCGCCAGCGGCTGGTTGAGCTCGTGGCTGATACTCGCCGACATCGTACCCAGCGCCGAGAGTTTGCCGGCCTGGACCAGATCGTCCTGAGCGCGCACCAGCTCCTGCTGGGCCTGTTCGCGCTCCAGCACTTCCTGCTTGAGTCGGCGGTTGAGGCCTTCCAGATCGCTGGTCCGCTCGGCCACCCGACCTTCCAGTTCACGACGGGCCTTGGCTTCAAAGGCGATGCGTTCCAGATAATGCCGACGGCGCTGCATCATCAGCCCCAGCAACAGCATCACCACCAACAGCGTGGCGCCGCCGATTGCGACCACGGTGCGCACCGGACGATCGATCAGCGTGCGCGGGGCAAGAATACTGACGCTCCAGCCGGTTTCGGCGATATCGACGGTTTGGGTCAGCCAGGCGCTGTCGCTGAGGTTCAGCGGACGTGGCTCGCGGGTCGGATAAGGCAGGATGGCGGTGATTGCCGAGCGCTCGGTGTCGCTCAAAATGCGGGTTGAACGAAAGCGCCATTCCGGGCGCGAGGTGAGAATCACCACGCCGTTGTGGTCGGTTACCAACAGTTGTTCCGGGGTTTTGCCCCACAGGCTTTCGGTGTGGTCGAGATCGACTTTGATCACCAACACGCCGATGATTTTTTCGCCGTTGCGCACTGCGGCGGCGAAGAAATAACCGCGTTTAGCCGACGTGGTGCCGAGGCCGAAGAAACGCCCCAGACGTCCGGCCATCGCTTCGCTGAAATACGGACGGAAAGCGAAATTGCGTCCGACGAAACTGTCGTGTTTGTCCCAGTTCGACGCCGCGAGAGTCTGGCCGCTGGTGTCCATCAGGTACATGACCTCGGCGCCGGTCTGTGCGGCGATGTTTTTCAGCAGGCGATTGGCGTTGCCCTGGGTGACACCGTCGTCCGGTGCACCGAGCACGGCGCGCAGGGCCGGCAGGTCGCCGAGAATCTGCGGCAACACTTCATAACGGTGCAGGGTGCCCAGCAGGTTGGCGACGTAGAGGTCGAGGGTCTGGCGGTTTTGTCCGGCCAGTTCACTACGGTAATAGCGCTCGGCCAGATGCTCCAGCGGCCACAGCAGCGGCGCCAGGCACAGCGCCAGCAGGGCGAGGCTGCGCCAGCGGGGTCTGCGGGGAAGGGTAGGTTTCATGAGCCGGATGCGCCTGAGTGAACAGGCGCATTATGCCTAGGCTCAGGCGAAGACGTCAGCGTCCTTGAGCAGCGCCCCGACCTGATCCTTGGCCGACAGCTTCGGCGCTTCGTCCAGTTGCCAGTCGATGCCCAGAGCAGGGTCGTCCCAGCGAATGCTGCGTTCGGACGATGGATCGTAGTAGTTGGTGGTCTTGTAGAGGAATTCGGCGAACTCGCTCAGCACCACGAAACCATGGGCAAAGCCTTCCGGAACCCACAGTTGACGGTGGTTCTCGGCCGACAGGCGTACAGCAACCCACTTGCCGAAGTGCGGCGAGCTGCGACGGATGTCCACGGCTACATCGAGCACTTCGCCGGCGGTCACCCGAACCAGTTTGCCCTGGGTATTTTGCAGCTGGTAATGCAGGCCGCGCAGCACGCCTTTCTGCGAGCGCGAATGGTTGTCCTGAACGAATTGAGTGTCCAGACCGGTTGCATCCTGGAACGCCTTGGCATTGAAACTCTCGTAGAAGAAGCCGCGCTCGTCACCAAATACCTTGGGTTCGATGATCAGAACACCGGGCAGATCGGTGGTGATTACATTCATGAGGTTTTTTCCAGATAGGGGTGAATGGCCGACATTCTTGCGCAAAGTGCCGAAGGATGCGAGCGCTTGAATATCTCCGGTCGGGGGTTGCGCATCCACTGCAGCAATGGCGATATAGGCACCTGATAAAATCTCAGGGGTCGTCCCATGCCGCTCGCCACGTTGATTCATCGCGCCAGTTTGCCCAGCCCGCAGGTTTCTGAAGCGCAGGCCCGGCAGTGGTTGGCCGAGCATTACGGGCTCAGCGGCACGCTACAGGCGCTGGGCAGTCAGCAGGACCTGAATTATCGGGTCGACAGTGAGCGTGGGCGCTTTGTCCTGAAAATCTGCCGCGGCGATTATGCACTTGTGGAGTTGCAGGCTCAGCATGCAGGCCTCAAGTACCTTGCCGAGCATTCGTCGGTGCACGTGCCCAAAGTGGTCCCGGCCAGTAACGGCGAGGATCTGTTGTCGCTGGAAGCCGACGGCGAGCCGGTGCACGTGCGGTTGCTGGATTACATCGAAGGCCAGCCGCTGACCCATCTTGAGCATTTGGGCCATGACGTGGTGGCCGGATTCGGTCGGTTGTGTGGCGAGATGGACCTGGCCCTGGCCGGCTTCGATCACCCGGGCCTTCAGCGCACGCTGCAATGGGACGCCCGCCACGCCAGTGCGCTGATCAGCCATCTGCTGCCGGTGATTCAGGATGAGCGCCAGCGCACCTTGATCGCGCATGCCGCCGAACAGGCCGAACGTCGCTTGCAGCCGTTGCAGGACAAGCTGCCGGTGCAGGCGATCCACATGGACATCACCGACGATAACGCTGTCTGGCAACGCGATGCCAAGCGTCATTGGCAATTGCAGGGCGTGATCGACTTCGGTGATCTGGTGCGCACCTGGCGTATCACCGATCTGTCGGTGACGTGCGCGGCGCTGCTGCACCATGCCGGCGGTGATCCGTTTGTGATTCTGCCGGCGGTGCAGGCCTATCACGCGGTCAATCCACTGCAACATGAGGAATTGCTGGCGTTGTGGCCGTTGATCGTGGCGCGGGCGGCGGTGCTGGTGCTCAGTGGCGAGCAACAGGTCAGCATCGATCCGGGTAATACCTATAGCCGCGACAACCTTGGCCACGAATGGGAAATTTTCCACGTGGCCAGTTCTGTACCCCTGGCGCTGATGGAAGCGGCGATCCTCACGTCAGTCGGCCAGCGTCTGCCGACGGTCGGCAGCGAGGGTTTTGCGCCACTGTTGCCAGAGCTGGTCGGGCGCGAATTTGCGCTGATCGATCTTGGCGTCCTGAGTCCGCATTTCGAGGCGGGCAACTGGGAGCAGGAGGGTATCGATCAACGACTGCTCACTGAAGCCGCGTCCGCGCATGGCTTGGCGGCCAGTCGTTACGGGCAATATCGCTTGTCGCAGACGCGAGTGGACACAGCAGTGGAACCGGAGACGTTCCCGCTGCACGTTGAGTTGCGCGTGCCGCAGGGCTCGGCGGTGGAAGCGCCGTTTGCCGGTGTGCTGCATCGCGCGGCGGATGGTGTGCTGCAACTCGACGGACCACAGCTCAGCGTGCGCTTATGGGGCGTGAACGCCTCGCTGCACAGCGGCGCGGCGCTGGTCAAAGGTCAGGTGCTGGGTTCGGTCGACGGTCCGTTGAAGGTGCAGTTGAGCCGCGTTGCATCGCTGGATGCGCCATTGTTCTGCAGTCCTGCGCGCGCTGCAGCGTGGCAGGCCCTGTGTCCATCGCCAGCCACTTTGCTGGGTCTGGCCTGCGATGCCGAGCCGGAGCTGGATGCGAAAACCTTGCTCGAACGACGCGACGCCAGTTTCGCCCGCACGCAAAAACATTATTACGTCGACCCGCCGCGCATCGAGCGTGGCTGGCGCAATCACCTGATCGACATGCAGGGCCGTTCCTACCTCGACATGCTCAACAACGTTGCAGTGCTCGGCCATGGTCATCCGCGCATGGCTCAGGTGGCGGCGCGACAGTGGTCGCTGCTCAACACCAACTCGCGTTTCAACTATGCAGCCGTGGCGCAGTTCTCCGAACGCTTGCTGAAGCTGGCGCCGGAAGGCATGGATCGGGTGTTTCTGGTCAACAGTGGCAGCGAGGCCAACGACCTGGCGATCCGTCTGGCATGGGCCTACAGCGGCGGGCGCGACATGCTCAGCGTGCTGGAGGCCTATCACGGCTGGACGGTCGGCGCCGATGCGGTGTCTACGTCGGTTGCCGATAACCCTCGTGCTCTGGAAAGTCGTCCGGACTGGGTGCATCCAGTCACCGCGCCGAACATCTATCGCGGTGAGTTCCGTGGCCTCGATTCTGCGCCGGATTATGTACGCAGCGTCGAAGCGCAACTGGCGCATATCGCCGCGCAGGAGCGCCAATTGGCCGGTTTCATCTGTGAACCGGTGTACGGCAACGCCGGCGGAATTTCCCTGCCGCCCGGTTATCTGAAGCAGGTTTACGCATTGGTGCGGGCCCAGGGCGGGGTGTGCATCGCCGACGAAGTCCAAGTCGGTTACGGGCGCATGGGTCACTTTTTCTGGGGCTTCGAAGAGCAGGGCGTGGTGCCGGACATCATCACCATGGCCAAGGGCATGGGCAACGGCCAGCCGCTCGGCGCGGTGATTACGCGTCGGGAAATCGCCGAGGCGCTAGAGGCCGAAGGCTATTTCTTCTCGTCGGCCGGTGGCAGCCCGGTGAGCTGCCAGGTCGGTATGGCGGTGCTGGATGTGATGGAAGAAGAAAAGCTCTGGGAAAACGCCCAGGTGGTTGGCGGGCATTTCAAGACGCGGCTGGAGGCGTTGATCGATAAACACCCGCTGGTGGGCGCGGTGCATGGTTCCGGGTTCTATCTGGGGGTAGAGCTGATCCGCAACCGCGAGACGCTGGAGCCGGCCACCGAGGAGACCACGTTGTTGTGCGATCGCCTGCGCGAGCTGGGGATCTTCATGCAACCGACCGGGGATGACCTGAACATTCTCAAGATCAAACCGCCGATGGTCACCTCGCGGCGCAGCGTCGACTTCTTTGTCGACACGCTGGATCGGGTACTCGAAGAAGGTTTGTAAACGCTGCTTTTGTGGGAGCGGGCTTGCTCGCGAATACGGTTCTTCATTCAAAGGTGATATCGACGGATGTGCCGCCTTCGCGAGCAAGCCCGCTCCCACATGGGGGGGGCAGTGCTAATTCGATTTGTATCGGTATTTAACTGTTTTTTTTAGACGAGCGTCATTTTAAAGCATTTAAAATACGATATTTATCGGTTATAAAGTCGCCATCGCTTTGCAACCCTTCGACGGTTCCCAGGAGTCCTGATCCGATGACCACTTTGAAAAGTACCCCGCGTGACGATGGCTTCTACATGCCGGCCGAGTGGGCGCCGCAGACCCAGACCTGGATGATCTGGCCAGAGCGTCCGGACAACTGGCGCCTGGGTGGCAAACCGGCACAGGCCGCGCACGTTGCAGTGGCCAAGGCCATCGCCCGTTTTGAACCGGTGACGGTTGCCGTGTCGGCCGGTCAGTACGAGAACGCACGCGCACGTCTAGACGTGCCGAATATCCGCGTGGTCGAGATGTCCAGCGATGATGCCTGGGTACGTGATACCGGCCCGACGTTCGTCATCAACAAAAGCGGCGAAGTGCGCGGTGTGAACTGGGATTTCAACTCCTGGGGTGGTTTTGAAGGCGGTCTGTATTCGCCGTGGAACCGTGATTCGCAGGTCGGTGGCAAGATTCTCGAAATCGAGCGCAGCCCGCGTTATCGCACCGAAGGTTTTGTGCTTGAAGGCGGTTCGATTCACGTCGACGGCGAAGGCACGCTGATCACTACTGAAGAGTGCCTGCTCAATCACAACCGCAACCCGCACCTGGGCCGCGAAGAGATCGAAGCGGTGCTGCGCGACAATCTGTCTGTGGATAAGATCATCTGGCTGCCGGATGGTCTGTTCAACGACGAAACCGACGGTCATGTGGATAACTTCTGCTGCTACGTGCGCCCGGGCGAAGTGCTGCTGGCGTGGACCGACGATCCGCAGGATCCGAACTACCCGCGCTGCCAGGCCGCAATGAACGTGCTGCAAAGCAGCACCGACGCCAAGGGGCGCCCGTTCACGGTGCACAAGATGCCGATTCCGGGGCCGCTGTACGCGACCGAAGAGGAGTGCGCCGGTGTCGATCCGGTCGACGGTACGCAGGAGCGCAACCCTTCCGTGCGCCTGGCCGGTTCCTACGTGAATTTCCTGATCGTCAACGGCGGCATCATCGCGCCGAGCTTCGACGATCCGATGGACGCGCCTGCGCGGGAAATCCTGCAGAAGCTGTTCCCGCAACACGAAGTGGTGATGGTGCCGGGCCGTGAACTGTTACTGGGCGGCGGCAATATCCACTGCCTTACCCAACAACAGCCAGCCCCGCACAAAGAGTGAGTTGAGACGTAACAGCTTGAGTTGATTCATAAATCGGCCAGGCAAAGATTAGCTTGCTACACATTCAAACAAGCCCGCGGCCCTGTTGGACCGCGGGCTTGTTTGTATCCGCCTGTCGACAAATCGGAAACCTTGGCATAGCTCTTGTATCGGACAAAGTGCACTAGGGAGAGGGGGGAACTTCAACAGTTCTGTCATATACCTTGGATAACGTAGCCGCTCACGAACGGGGAGAGAGCGCTGAAATGAACGCCGAAGTGAACGTAGTCAGCGAGCGGACTTTGCATCCCATGGCCGTCAACGGCGAATCGCTCCAGATTGTCGCGCACTTTTTGAAGTCCAATGGAACGCGTCAGATCAGGGAACCTGATCCGCGCCGGATGATGATCGAGCGCTACCCCGCTGGCCTGTTCAGCGAGGCCGAACTGGAAGCGTTATGGGCTGTGATGGAAGGATAAGAAAAACAACAGGGATTGGTAAAAGCGCTGCCGGGATGGCGGCGCTTTTTTATGCACGACACAAAAACCATTGCGAACATTGAACCTGTGGGAGGGGGCTTGCTCCCGAATGCAATCAGTCAGTGACGATGGTGTTGCCTGACATGACGCCTTCGGGAGCAAGCCCCCTCCCACAGGATTTGTGTGCATTCAGAAACTGTAGGTACCGGTCATCACCACACTGCGCGGTGCGCCTGGCTGGATCTGATATTGGCTGGTGGCCGAGGCGTAATACTCGCGGTCGGTGATGTTGTTCAGTGCCGCGCGCAAGTCCCAGTCCTTGAAACGGTAGCCGACCAGCGCATCCCAGCGGCCGTAACCCGGCAGCACGGTGGTGTTGGCGTTGTCGGCATAACGCTGGCCGACCAGGGTCAGACCGGTTTCGCCGTACCAGCCCATCTCCGGTTTCCAGGTCAGAAACAGGCTGCCGTTGTGTTTGGCCACGTTGTTGACGCGTTTACCTTCCAGGCCGTTGTTATCCTTTTCGATGGTGGTGTCCTGCACGCCGACGCCACCGCGCATGTACCAGTTGCCGACCAGTTTGCCGGTGGCGGTCAGCTCCACACCCCGTGAGCGCTGAAGACCGGTCATGACGGTCAGGGTCGGATCGTTCGGGTCGCTGGTGCGGCGGTTGTAGAGTTCCAGGTCGTAGACCGCCAGCGTGGTGCTCAAGCGATCATCCAGCCAGTCGCTTTTCACGCCGATTTCTTTCTGTTTGGTCAGCTCCGGACTCAAGTCGTTGCTATTGCCGGCAGCCCCCGGGGTGATGCCGATCAGGCCGCCGCCAACCGGCGAGAAAGTCTTCGACCACGAGGCATAGAACGAATGATTCTGCAGCGGCGTCCAGACAATCCCGAAGCGCGGGCTGGTGCTGTGGCTGTCACGATCCTCAGTGAGGTTCTTGAGCTGGTTGGTCGACTCGATGTCGAACGTGTCGTAGCGCAGGCCGGCCAGCAGTTGCCATTGATCGTCAAGGCGCAGTTGATCCTGCACGTAGACCGCGCGACTTTCGACTTCGGTGTGGCTGTCGCTGAACACCTGCATGCTGCCGGTATGACGGAGCTCGCGGTTGGGGTTGAACAGGTCAAGGGAAGGCACCGACTGCGCGCCCGGGGTCCTGCCGGTCGCGGCGTTGTACAACTTCGGATCGCGGCGCTGGCTGCCGATCTCGACGCCGGTCAACAGGCGATGCTCAAGGCCAAAGGTATCGAAACCACCTTCCAGGTCGAGGTTGTTGTAGACGTTGCGGGTGGTCAGATCCTGCTGCCAGTGCTGGCGCGCGACCTTGTTGGTTTTCGGATCGAAGCTGGTCAGGTAGGTGTTGTCGAAATCGCTGTCGAGCTTGAACACGCCGAGGGTCTGGCGCAGCTGCCAGTTGTCGTTGATCTCGTAGGTGAGTTTCGAGCGCAGGGACTGCGCCTTATCGTCGATGAAATCGTGATCGTTGCCGTAGGTGGTGTCGCGACCGACATCCGCCGGGCGGCCATTCACACCGGGAATGCCGCGATCCGGTGTGCGGTTGTAGCGGCTGTATTCGTATTGCACCAGCCAGTTCAAGTCTGGGGTCAGTTGCCAGCTCATCGACGGCGCGAACAGCTGGCGGTTGCCGCTGACGCCGTCGCGGAAGCTGTTTTCATCCATGTTGCCCATGTTCAGGCGCAGGCTGAGGTTTTCGCTGGGGTCGGTGCTGAGGTCGGCGTACAGGCTGCGCAGGTCGTCGCTGCCGCCCTGGGCCTCGATGGTCGAACGACGACCGAACTCGGGCAGCTTGCTCACGCGGTTGACGATCCCGCCCTGGCTGCCACGGCCGTAAAGTACCGCCGCCGGACCTTTGAGCACTTCGACCCGCTCGATGTTGTGCAGGTCGCGCTTGTACTGGCTGTCGTCGCGGATGCCGTCCAGATAGAAGTCGTTGCTGGCGTCGAAGCCGCGGATGCGCAGGCTGTCGAAGCGCGTGTCAGCGCTGCTGCTGACGTTGGGAATCCCGCTCAGGGCGTCACCGATGTCATTGGTGCCGTAGTCGGCGACGTTCGTGGTCTTGATCGAGTCGATGGCCTGCGGCACGTAACGCACCGGGGTGGAGGTGCGAGTCGCGGTGTTGCTGATCTTGACGCGCGGGTCCTCGGCTTGTTCTTCGGCGCTGATCGCGGTGGCGGGCAGTTCGGTGGCGGAGTAAGCAAAACCGCTGGACAGAAAGGCAGACAATCCAAGGGTGACAGGCGTGAGGCGGAACGGGGCAGGCATGGAAAAGCGCATCCGAAAGGGTAAGGAAATTCAAACGCGCGAATGGTAATGCTTTGCATTTGCTCCCGTAATTTATTCCTGAGAAGTTCCCCTGTCAGATTGTTTCAATTTATGTCGATTTCGATACATCCTGACCGGTCGATCCATTCGACCGATTCTCGAAACAGTCTGAGAGCCATTCCGGCGTTTTTCCCCAACACGCGCAGGAATAGTCTGCCGGCATCGAATATTTCTACTTTGTTGCCGGAGTTCTCCCATGATCCTTCACTACATCTACGACCCATTGTGCGGCTGGTGCTACGGCGCCAAACCGCTGGTGCAAGCGGCGCAGCAAGTACTGCCGGTCGTCGCCCATGCGGGCGGAATGATGAGCGGCGCGAATCGCCAGCAAGTTTCGCCGCAACTGCGCGATTACGTCATGCCCCACGACCGGCGCATTGCCGAATACACCGGACAACCCTTTGGCGAAGCGTATTTCGAAGGTCTGCTGCGTGATCACTCGGCGGTCTTCGATTCGACGCCGCCGATTGCGGCGGTGATGGCGGCAGAGTCCATCGACGGTCGCGGTTTGCAGATGCTCGGACGTTTGCAGACGGCGCATTACGTGGAAGGACGGCGGATTGCCGATGAATCCGTACTTTTCGAACTCGCCCGGGAGTTGGGCTACACCGAGGACACCTTTGCGGCTGCGTTTAAATCCGTTGATACGACAGCGCATGTAAAAGCCAGCCGAGAACTCTTGGCACAACTGGGCGGCCAGGGATTTCCGACATTGGCGCTGGAGCGGGACGGGCAATTCACCTTGATCGACATCAGCCCATGGCTTGGCAAACCGCGGGCCTTCGCCGACTGGTTGGGGCAAGCGGTTGTCACTGTTGAGTCGGGGCAATCCCCCGCGCAATGCGGTCTCGACGGTTGCGCGTAATCGCACTGGATTCACTGGCTGAGCGCATTTCCGAGCAATACGCTATCGCAAAATTTACGATTCTTAGACGATTTTTACCTATTTAAAGACGATTCTTGAAATTGACACATTATTGAGGGCGCGGCTACGATTCGGCCCAACGCCTGTGGCCAACCGCCATGACTCAAAAATAATAAAAGGGCCCGACACGGTTTTGCCGTGGGTGGGTCTTTTTGTTTCGGGGTGAAAAAAGAGTGCAATAGCGCCGTTTCAGCCGTTCGACACAGCGCGTTTCAACCCGTAATAAGGAAAACAAAATGTTGAACAAGCGAATCAGTCTGATCGCACTGGGGATGTTGAGTGCCACTTCGGCAATGGCTGACGGCCAAGCCGAATCCAAGGGTTTTGTAGAAGACAGCAGCCTCAAAGTGCTGCTGCGCAATGCCTACATCAATCGTGATTACAAAGACGGCAACCCGGACAAAGCCGAGTGGGGCCAGGCGGCCATCGGTACGTTCTCTTCCGGCTTCACCCAAGGCACCGTGGGTGTGGGTGTCGATGCTTTCGGTCTTTACGCACTGCGTCTGGATGGCGGCAAGGGCCGCAGCGGCGCCGGTGGTATCGACTTCTTCAAACAGGGTGACAGCGGCAATGCGGCTGACGACCTGTCCAAGGGTGGCGCTGCGGTCAAATTCCGCGTGTCCAACACCGTGCTGACCTACGGCGACCAGATGCCGGCCCTGCCGGTGCTGAACTACGATAACTCGCGTCTGCTGCCGGAAAGCTACACCGGTACCTTGATTACCTCCAAAGAGATCAAAGGCCTGCAACTGGACGCCGGTCGTTTCACCGCCGAATCGCGTAAAAGCGCTGAAGGCCGTGACAGCGGTGGTCTGAAGTCGATCAACGTGTTGGGCGGTAGCTACCAGTTCACCGAACAGTTCAAGGCGGCGTTGTACGCTTCCGACGTTGAAGACGTCATGAAGAAGCAGTACGTGAACGCCAACTACGTGTTCCCGATCGACAAGGATCAGTCCCTGACCCTGGACTTCAACGGCTATCGCACCAAGCTCGACAAGTCCTATGCCGACATCAAGAACACCGGCGGCCAGGACAACAAGATCTGGAGCCTGGCGGCCACATTCGCCACCGGCCCGCACTCGTTCACCGTGGCGCACCAGCGCAGTACCGGTGACAGCAACCTGGGTTATCCGTACGGCGGTTATCAGAACGATGGTCGTCGTCAGGGCGACGGTGGCAACACCATTTACCTGGCCAACTCGTACTGGTCGGACTTCAACGCTGAAGACGAGCGCAGCTGGCAACTGGGCTACGGCCTGGACTTCGGTGCCTTTGGCGTACCTGGCCTGAGCTACAACTTTGCTTACGTGCGTGGCGACAACATCACCACCGACACCAGCAGTGGCGGCACCGAGCGTGAGATCTTCAACCAGGTCAAATACGTCGTGCAAAGCGGTCCGGCGAAAGACCTTAGCGTGAAACTGCGCAGCTCGATTCTGCGCGTGTCGCAGAAATCCGCCGACTACAACAGCAGCGGCAACGAAGTGCGTGTGTTCGTGGACTACCCGATCAACATCTTCTGATGAACGATCCGGTGTAAGAAACATGAGAAAACCCCGACTGGCTCGGGGTTTTTTTTCGACGTCTTTTTCGCAAAAACCGTAAAAAACCCGTGTTTTTGTCACGTAAAAGTTGTTTTGAAGCGTCTTCAAGTACCGTTTCAAGCAAGGCTTTAAATGCCTGAAATTCTTTCTCATGGACGCAAATTCTCCACCTAATAGATTAGGCCGCTCAACGCAGCGGAGAATTTGGTAATGATCGTTTTGAACAGAGAAGTGGGCGAATCGCTACGGCGCGACAAATATGTCAACGTCCAGGGTGGTGACTTCAATCTCTACGGTCATTTTGCCGACTTCGTCAGACTGACCAAAAGTTGGGAAAACATGGAGCCAGACAGTTACTACGGTCAGGCCGAAGCCGGCATGCGTTACCGTCGTTACAGCGACTTTGAGTACAACCCGAAAACACGTGAATTGAAGCAACTCGAGCATCGCGCGTACGTGCAGTCGAAAGAGAACAACGCCTACGTGGGCGGTGTTGTGCGGCACTTTCAGGACTTCTCTGATGAAGTGATCACTTCGCCGGTAATGCGCAGCCTGATCGACACCGATTTTGAAGTGTACAAAAGCGTGTTGCCGGAAGAATTGCACGATGAGATTTGGCAGTGCCAGATTCATCAGATCCGCATCGAGATCAAACCCGGCAAGCAACTGGAAATCACCCCGGAAGGGATTCACTGCGACGGCTATCCGTTCAGTGGTGTGCACTTCTGGGGGCGCAACAACGTCGAGGGCGCGGAAAGCCGTTTGTACGATGTTCACGAGCATCAACTGGCGTCGACCACCTACAAGGAAATCCTCGACACCACGTACTTCCTTGATCGCGACATGCGCCATTACGTGACTCCGGCGCGCAACACCCACACGCATGCCATGGCGTACCGGCAGATTCTGGCGATTTCCTTCTCGCGGCCCGGGACCGCTTTCGACATTGTTCGCTAATCAGATCACCCCAATCGATGGCGTCGAGTGCTCGACGCCGGTGGTGCTGCGACGCGCCACCGCCAAGGACGCGCAGCGCATGGAGCGCTTCTTCCGGCAGTTCGACGAAGTGTCGTTCTGCGAATGGCAGGACGCCAAATGCCTGCGCGGTGTATTGATCCAGAAGACCACCACGGCCTATCTGGCCTTCGACGTAGAAGGCGAAATCGTCGGTGCGGTGCTCGGCGGCATGCTCGGCAGTCGCGGCACCATCAACCACTTGGCGGTCAGCCCGCGCTACCGCAGCCAGGGCGTCGGCCAGCGGCTGGTGGAAGCGGCGTCATCCGACATGAAACGGGTCGGTGTATTACGGATGTTTCTGTTCGTCGACGATGCTAACCTCGCGGGCAAGCGATTCTGGGCTGCCCAGGGTTTTTGCGAACCCCACGGCGAGCGGACATTTGAGAGGGATCTATGAATGAAACGTCCGGCAGTGCGCCGCTGATGGCTGCTCATCAGCCATCGCGCACGTTTGCCGAAGCCAGCCCGGTGGTGGCCGGTTACTTCACGGTGTCGTTCGTGTTCGGGCTGATGGCGGTCAACGCCGGGCTGCCGATGTGGCTGCCGGTGGCGATGTGCTTGTTCGTCTACGCCGGCGCTTCGCAATTCGCCGCACTGGCGCTGATCTCCAGCGGCGCTTCGCTGACCACCATCGTGCTGACCACCTTCCTGATCAATGCACGGCACATGCTGATGTCGGTGTACATGGCCAAGGCCCTGCGCGCACTGGGGCTCAGCCGCATGGAGCGCTGGGCCTACGCCGGTGGCCTGACCGACGAATCCTTTGCGTTCCACAGCGTCAAACTGGGCACCGGCGCGCCGGTCAACATCCGTTACCTGATCGGCTTCAACCTGTTCTGCCACACCTCTTGGGTGCTGGGCGGATTGTTGGGCGCTATCTGCGCGCAATATGCATCGCACCTGATCAAATATCAGCTCGACTACGCACTGACCGCGATGATGCTCTACGTGCTGGTGTCGCTGTGCAACACCCGCAACAAACTCATCGCCGCCGCGGCTGCCGTCGTCTGCATGGGCGCGCTGAGCCTGGTCGGTACTTCGCCGTTCAACGTTTTCATCGCCACGTTCGTGGGCTGCGGAGTGGGTGTATGCCTGACCAAACGTTCCTGATTCTGGTGGTCGCGCTGATGATGGCCGTGACCTTCCTGCCACGCGCGCTGCCGCTGCAAGTCAACACCGAGCACTGGCCGCCGTTCGTTGCGCGGGCGCTGGAATACCTGCCGGTGGCGATCGTCGCTGCGATCAGCCTGACACCCTTGTTGATCAAGGATCAGCACCTACAGCTCGATCGCCCGGAATTTTATGCAGCCATTCCGACGTTGTTATGTGCGTATTTCAGCAAAAACCTCTTTCTCAGTGTGGCGGTTGGGACGGCTGCGTACATTGCGCTCGGCTCGTTCATGTAGCGGCAGATCGACCACGTCATTCAGGGCCTGCCCCGACAGGTTCGGGTTGTTCACCGCCAGACGCACTTCGAGGAAATCCTCGAATCCGGGGAAAATCGTCAGGCCGTTCTTTTGCGCGGCCTCACGAGACACCATGCCCACCGCGTCCATCTGCGTGATCAGCGACAGGGTCAGGGTTTCGCTGCAGGAATAGACCATGCGTTGACCGTTCTCGTGATTGCCCAGTCCGGCGTCGAGAAAACGCAGGAAACTGTGGGAATACGGACAATCTTCCGCAGGACGCACCTGAAACTTGTTGCCCAGCAACGTCAGTGGATCGTTTTCCTGCCCGCAATGGGCACCGACCACCTGCACCTGCACATCCGGCAAAACAATGCTCGGCAAACCCGGCCGCTGCGGGCCGATCAACACCGCAAGATCAAAGTCTTCATTCTTCAGCTTGCTGAGGTTCTCCATCGACTCGGCGTAGCTGAATTCCATCTGGTAATCGGGAAACACCTCGATCAGGCGTCCGATCATTCGCCGGTTGAAGTCAGACGACAACGTGTTGTTCAACGCAACCTTCAATGTGCGCTGGCCCGGCACCTTGAGCGCCTCGACCTTTTCTTCCATCTGTCGCGTGGCAATCAGCACTTTGTCCATGTAGGGCGTCAGCTCCGTGCCTTGCGGCGTCAGCGTCAGCCCTTTGTTGGAACGACGAAACAAGCGGAAACCGAACTGCTCTTCGACCTTGTTCAACTGTGCGGCCAGGGCCTGCACGGTCAGGCACGAATGCTCGGCTGCGGCCGACAACGAGCCGGTCTGCACGATGCGCATGAGGTTGCGTAAGGTTCTGCTATCCATGGGTAATGCCCTCTGAAGTGGGCTGGGTATTGTTGTTTACGAGACTGCCGATCCGGCGTCATATGCCGGCTATATTCCAGCACCTGAGCATAGTTGTCGCGGGTTTAGTAGCGAATTGATGTCCCCGCCGATGGCTGGAAGCTGACACAGGATCGGGATTTTTGATGACGTGGGGGTGATTGGGGTCAAGAAAAGTGCGTGGTTTTGGTGCGCAGGGTGGGTTTTTCGAGGAAAAACGGCTTATGGCTCCTGTAATTTCCCCGGCGACATATGCGGATATTTTTCAGCTATGAGCGCGAGTGCCCTTAGCATCAGGGAGGCTTTCCAATTTCTTCGCCACCGGGTTGTTGCGACTCTGGAGCTGCCATTTACGGGGCGCTGAAGAGCGTCCGCATGTGAATGCACATAGGGAAAGTTCGCCAGCACTCCGACCAGGCAAGCGAAATGCTCAAGTAAAACAGGCAAAAAAACCGACATTGTTGTCGGCTTTTTGCTCCCTTGAACGGGGGAAGAGGTCTCACCCGAGCGCTGATTTTCAGGTCATCAACGGGGTTCCTAACGCCGACTATCGCCACCTGATGGCAGTCGGTTTCGCGCTCTTGAGGCAGATCCTCTGCCACGGGACATTAACGTGTCAACTTGGGATTCTCAGGCGTTTATTCGTATATGAATATTTTCATAGAAAATATTCATTTTTGTACTACGCTCAGTTGCGCGACAGTTAAAAAGGACGACCATGCCTACCTCATCCCCAGCCCTCACCCCGCGTGAACAACTCGACGTCCCCGAAGCCGGGCGCGTCGCGCTGAAGTTTTTCTTCAATCTCATGGAGCGCTGGGGTTGCAACGCCGAACAGCAGCGCACGTTACTTGGTGGCGTCGGCAACACCACGTTCTACAAGTACAAACACCTGCCGCCGAATATTCGCCTGCCGCACGACACGCTGGAGCGCATCTCGTATCTGATGGGCATTCACAAGGCCTTGAGCATCATCTTCAGCAACAGTCGCGAGCGTGCTTATACGTGGGTCAGCAGCCCAAACACGGCTGCGCCATTCAATGGTCGAACGGCGCTGGATTACATGCTCGCGGGGAGGGTGGTCGATATCGCCGACGTGCGCCGCTACCTCGACGGGGTGCGCGGTTGAAGGCCCCGCCCCTGGCTGAGCCGCAATGGCCGAAGGCCTACCGGATCGTCAACAGCAGCTTCCCGCCGATTGCGCTGTTCGAAGACGTACTCGACCCCGAAGACCTGGAAATCGCCTACGCGCTGGAAGCACTGACCAACGATCGCCTGATCGAGCAGGCCGGCGTCCTCGCCCGCGTGCGTCCAGAAGACCGACTCTCCGGCCCCGGTTCAACCCCGGTGATGGCGGCGTTCACCCACATCGGCAAAAGCAGCCGCTTCACCGATGGCACCTTCGGCGTCTACTACGCCGCCAGCAGCCAGGCTGCGGCTATCGCCGAGACTTGTTATCACCAGGAACGTTTCCTCGCGGCCACCAACGAGGCGGATCTTGAGTTGACCATGCGCACTTACGTCAATCGTGTGGTTAAGCCGCTGCATGATGTTCGTGATGACTTTCCCGATTTGCATCAACCCGATCCAGACGCCTATGGCCCATCCCAGGCGTTTGCCCGACAACTGCGTGAGTCTGAATCGTGGGGGATGCTCTACAGCAGCGTTCGCCTGCCGGGCCACGAATGTGTCGCCGCTTTCCGGCCGCCAGCGGTGTCGATTCCGAAGCAGGGCAAACATCTGCGTTATGTGTGGAGTGCGAGTCAACGCAGGATTTCGTTTGTGTTTGAGATCAGTCAGGTTTGAAACACAAGAAGCCCTCGCGGTATGCGAGGGCTTTCTTTTGGCGGTTTACGTCAATGGCTTGCTGTTGGCGCATCCAGAACTTTCACCACATCGTCAATCAGCGCCTTGCTCAACTCCTGCAGATACTGCGAGGCGTAAGCGTGAAGGTCAGGATCGCGAGAAACTGTGGAATCTGCAGTCAGTAACTTGGAAATGTGAAGCAAGTGTGAGGCGTGCGAGAGGGCGGCCATCACTGGAACACCACGATTGGTGCGGAACAGCGCTTGATTGGCCTGGAAGGAAAAGTGCGTAAGGCCTGGTGTTTTCAAATCGAGGTAGTCGGTCATTTCGCTTCACCTGCCGTACGTAAGGCGTGGTGTGAGGTGACCGGTGTGGCAGCGCGGCGGATTACGGATGGATCGATGGCATTCATTTGTGAACTCCCTGTATCAAATGAGAGCCGCCATTTTCGTTCTCAGGCGAAAGGGTGGCAGCTATGCGCAGGCTGAGAAACCGGAGATACAGGAACCCGGCAGACCCGAAGGTCTCCCACGCACAGCCGCCATTACACGTGAGTGCGGACACAAAAAAGCGCCGGCAATCGTGATTTTGGGCGCTGGTGCGCCTGTATCTTACGCGGGTTCTCAGGCCCGGTCGCTGAATTGGCAGCGACGGGTTTGACGGTAGCTTGCGGAGGACGGGTGCGCAATCGTGGCCAGGTGGTGGCCGTTGCCATCTCTGTGTAGTGCAACACTTATGTTGCGCTCGCAGCAAATATGTTGCACATTCGCTTCACCGAAACGGCGAGTGATGCACATGAAGTACAGCGAGTTTCGGCGATGGTTGAAAGCCCAAGGCGTTGAGTTTCAAACCGGCAAGGGAAGTCACTTCAAGGTTTCCTTGAATGGCAAATCAACTGTGTTTCCCGACCATGGAGCCAAGGAAATGGGCGAAGGGTTGAGAAAATCGATAATCAAGCAGCTGGGCCTCAAGGATTGAGACCCGGCTGTACCCATCTGAGGAAGTGTGATGTTCGAATATGCGTTGGAAGTTCACGAAGAGCCGGGCAGTGTCTGGCTGACCTGCGCAGAAATTCCTGAGATGCACGCCGTTGGCGACACCCTTGAGCAAGCGTTGGACACCGCCATTGATGCAATCGAGACGGCGCTCTCGATATACGTTGATGATCGCCGGTTGATTCCGACCGGGCAGGCAGGAGAACAGGCAAGTGGCGTCGTATTGCGTCTGCCTGCGCTGACTGCAGCAAAGGTTGCTCTGTGGAATACGCTTTTGGAGTCAGGTTTAAGCAAGGCCGAGTTGGCACGTCGTCTCGGCGTACAACGGCCCCAGGTCGATCGCTTGGTAGATTTTCTGCATCACTCCAAAATCGAGAATGTTGAGCGTGCGTTGCAGCAACTTGGAAGGCGGATTTCGCTTTCGGTTCAAGCTGCATAAGTTCAGCAAGCGAGCGTTGGAGAAAATAGCTGAAGGCGAAGAAAAGGCATGGCAAATGAGCTAGAGCGATTTCAGACGGACTTGATGGAGTCTGTACGACAGATGAAGGCTGGAAAGGCCTCGCGCGTAACGCTGCTGCCGCTCTCGGCGGCCACTGAAGAGCAAAGGAAGGCCGGGGTTTCTCAAAGCGTTTTCGCCAACCTAAGCTCCGTAGTGACACGAGCAAAATAAGGTGGGGAAAAATAGAGTCAGACCACAGTCTCAGCTCAAAAAGTGGTCTGTCCCTTATTTCCTACTTATTTCCCTGCTTTGGTCTGTTCAGGGAGGAAGTTGGCTCGTGCCTCGTCTTGACTGCGCAACCAGCGTTCGGCGTCCTCAAAGGTGTTCATGCAGGTTCTGCCATAAGCCGACAAGGCCAGTATGCTGCGTTGGGTGAGTTGAATATCAGATGTGCACAGATCGATGAATAACGAGAGCGCGTTTCCGGCCTCCTCAAATGCTTCGCGGATTTCCAAGGCTTTTTTGCATGTAGACATCAGTTGACTCCCTGTTCCATGTTGTCGGCGGCGAGTTTATGCGCAAAGCTCTGCGTCAAAATCAACTTCGCGTATCAACTTGTGACGGACCTTCAGCGCTCGCTTATTTGAATTTTGTCGGTGGGGGAGTTCGATATCTCAACTGCTGGCGAGGTGCTGAATGGCGTGTCTGCAGATTGTTGGCTTTGTTCCATGGGGAGGCCTTTTGCGCTGATGAAGTCAGGCGGTCTTGTGTGGGTTGCCGCGATCTACAGCAAAGATCTTTTAGATAGGGTGAGCGCTCATAACCTCATGGTCAAAGTCATGAACACTCAGCTGTTGCGCTTTTCATATTCAAACGCCAGAAACGACAAAGCCCCTGCATTTCTGCAGGGGCTTCGTTTTGTATGGTGCCGGCACCAGGAGTCGAACCCGGGACCTACTGATTACAAGTCAGTTGCTCTACCAACTGAGCTATACCGGCGTGTGGGCGACGATTATAGCGATTGGGTTGGTTCTGTAAACCCCTGAATTCAGACTATTTTTACGCAGGCGCTGGATCAGGCTTTGCGTGAGCGGTGTCGCCGAGTTTTTAGCCGCAAAACCGAGGTGCTACGCGATCAAGCCAGAATGAGCGTGAGGGCAGGATTTCTGCACCGTTCAAGCACCCATTTCACCCGTTTATGTCGTTTTGATTGGAAGCTTATGCACAACGGATCGACGCAACTGCAGTATTGCAGGGGATTTTGTGGACACGTTCTCATTTTGTGCGCAAATCCCTGTTTTACAGGTTTTTTATCAATATGAACAAAAAATGACCAATGCTGTTTAAGCGGTCTAACGGCCGTGAATATTGGATCCACGGGAAAACCATCAACAGAGTTATCCACAGGCTGTAAAGATTTTAAGCGCGTTCGGCCAGCAGCAGGAAATTACGCGGTGTCAGTGGGGTGTCGCAAAAGGTGCCGAGGCGTACGACATACCCCTGTTCACCGAGGAAAATCGCTCGATCAAGGTTCAGCCAAAGCTCCAGCGGTCGTCGGAACAGTCCGCGCAGTAGTTCCAGGTTGCGAACTTCGGCCAACCGCTGCCAACCGGCGGCTTCCAGTGCCTGCCAGTCTGGCGTGCCGATTGTGGATAACTCTTTCAGCGCTGCCAGGTCGCGGCAGTAATCGGCGAAGGGTTTGTCCAGCCAGACGCTGGGCAGGGACGGGGTGGGCAGGTATTCGTCGACGCCGCGCAGTTGCCGTTGCAGCAGGTCGAAGGCCAGGCGCCGGGCCATCGAGGTGTCGCGCTGACGTCGGACGCGTGCGCCGGCGGTGACGGTTTCGCTCATTGGCAGTGCCAGATCTTCGAGCGAGAGCTGTAGGGCGGATCGCATGCCGGCGCAGGACAATGCCTGATACTCGCTGCGATCAATCCGGTTGTAACAGCACGGGGCGATGGCCATCTGCTGACATCCGTCAGCGCTTGCCAGTTGCATCAAGCGCACATGCAGATCGCCGCAGGCATGCAGGGCGACCGGGGTGTGCTGAGCACTTATAACGCTCGCTGCGTCTGCCGCCAGTACATCCTGCTCGACATGCAGGGCGTGCAAATGATGCCGCTGACTTAATGCCTGACCACTGGCGACCAACGCCGGATCGTATTCGACACAAGTCAGTTGTTGCCCCGTACCCAACAGGCGTCGGCCCAGATGTCCCTTGCCGGAACACCAGTCCAGCCAGTGCGTCGGCTGCGAGGCAAAAGACAAGCGACTGGCGAACGCCTCGATCTGCTGCCACTTGCGCCCCGGCACATCGACATTCAATCGATGGCCTGCCGCTTCCAGCGCATGTCCCGGCAACTCTCCGACTGCGCTCAGCGCAGCCGACAACGCCGCCAATGAAGCGAACGGCTCCGGCGCATCGATGAGATCGGCAGGGTGGTTATGCACAAGCTCTGCATCTTCCAGCGATCGTCCGCGTAGCCACGAAGCCAATTCGGGGTAGGCGGTTTCCCATGGAAGCGATAGATGGGTGAACGGACGAGGTTTCCACAGCGCCTGATGCTCAATCAGAAAAGCATCCAGCGCAGTGAAACGGGCGAGTAGGTCCTCGCCCGTCAGCACGTGGGAAGTTTCAACGCCCTTGGCAGGCATCGACGCGCAGCCAGCGCTCCAGCAGCTTGAAGCCGCGCACCAGCACGTAGGACATCAGCAGATAGAACACGCCAGCGGCGAAGAAGATTTCCACCGGCAGGTAGGTGCGGGCAATGATCGTGCGGGCCATGCCGGTCAGTTCCAGCAGGGTCACGGTACTCGCCAGCGCGCTGGCCTTGAGCATCAGGATCACTTCATTGCTGTAGGCCGGCAGGCCGATGCGCGCCGCTCGCGGCAGCATGATGTAGAACATTGCCTTGGGTTTGGACATGCCCAATGCCCGCGCCGCCTCGATTTCGCCGGGCGGAATCGCCTGGATCGCGCCGCGCAGAATTTCGGCGATGTACGCCGCCGTGTGCAGGGTCATGGTCGCGGTAGTACACCAGAACGGATCGCGCAGGTATGGCCACAGTGCGCTGTTGCGCACCGCATCGAACTGCGCCAGGCCGTAATAGACGAGGAACAGTTGCACCAGCAGCGGCGTGCCACGGAAAAAGAAGATGTAGGCGTAGGGCAAAGCGCGCACGTACCACAGCTTCGAGGAGCGGGCGATGCCCAGCGGAATGGCCAGCAACAGGCCGGCAATCACGGCAATCGCCACCAGCTCCAAGGTCAGGGTCGCGCCCTGCGCCAGTTTCGGCAGCCACTTGATGATCACTTCCCAGTTCATGAAGCGCTCCTCGCAAAGCCGCGAGCGGCGCGTTTTTCCAGGAAGTGCATGCCGGTCATCGCCAGCACGGTGAGGCCCAAGTACATGACCGCCGCCACCAGATAGAAGGTGAACGGTTGTTTCGATACGGTCACGCCGATCTGCGCGTGACGCATGATTTCTTCCAGGCCGATCACCGACACCAGCGCGGTGTCTTTCATCAGGATCATGAACAGGTTGCCCAGGCCGGGCAGGGCGATGCGCCACATCTGCGGCATGATCAGCTTGGTGAAGATCCGCCATTTCGACAGTCCCAGCGCCACACCCGCTTCGCGATGGCCTTTGGGAATGGCAAGGATCGCGCCGCGGAACACTTCCGTGGCGTAGGCGCCGAAGCACAGGCCCAGCGCAATCACGCCGGCGGCGAAGGCGCTGAGTTGCAGGTCGGGATTGCCGAAAAACTCACCGAGGCTGCGCATCAGGTTGACCGTACCGAAGTAGATCAACAGCACCCAGAGCAATTCCGGGACGCCACGCACCAGCGTCGAATAAGTGCCGCCAAGCCATTGCAGCGGCTTGTACGGGGAAGTCTTGGCCAAGGCGCCGAGCAGACCGAGCACCAGTCCCAGGCACAGGGCCGTCAGAGCCAGTTTGACGGTCATCAGCGCACCGGCGGCGAGGGCCGGGCCGAATCCGTAGAGGTCGATAATCATGGATTTCTTTTCAAATCGCGGCAGGCAAGGCCGGGAGCCGGCGCCGTCGGATCACGGTGCCGGTCCCGCAGGTCAGATCAATAGATGCTGAACGGGAAGTACTTGTCGTTGATCCTCTTGTAGGTACCGTCAGCGACGATTTCCTTCAGTGCGGCGTTCAGCTTCTCACGCAGCGGATCACCTTTACGCACGGCGATGCCGATCTTGTCGCTTTCCACGACAGCATCGCCCTTGAACTCATAGTTCTTGCCGGCGTCGCTTTTCAGCCAGTCGTAGTTGGCGTACTTGTCGGCCAGGATGGCGTCGACACGACCGGAGGTCAGGTCCAGGTAGGCGTTTTCCTGAGTGTCGTAGAGTTTGACTTCGATATCGCTACCGTAGGTGTCCTCCAACCAGGTACCGGCGAGCGTTGCGCGCTGGGTGCCGATGATCTTGCCTTTGAGCGAATCCTTGTCGGTTTTGAAGTCTTTATCTTTCGGTGCGATGAACTGCAGTTTGTTCGAGTAGTACGGGTCGGTGAAATCCACCGCGCCCTTGCGCTCTTCGGTGATCGACAGCGAGGAGACCAGGAAGTCGAACTTCTTGGCGTTCAGCGCAGGAATGATGCCGTCCCAATCGGAGGTGACCACGCTGCACTCGACTTTCATCTTGGCGCACAGGGCGTCGCCGATGTCTTTGTCGAAGCCGACCACGTTGCCGCTGGCGTCTTTGTTGTTGAACGGCGGGTACGCCGCTTCGATGCCCATCTTCAGGGTCTCGGCCATGGCTCCGGCGCTGAACGCGAGGGTGACGGCGGCGGCCAGGAAGACCTTTTTAAAATTCTGCATGCATGTTGCTCCGTTAGCGGTTGCTGGACATGAATTGTTTGCAGCGCGCCGAAAGCGGGTTTTCGAACACCTGCTGAGGCGATCCTTGCTCTTCCACCAGCCCCTGGTGGAGGAACACCACTTCGCTGGAGACCTGACGGGCAAAGCCCATTTCGTGGGTCACCAACAGCATGGTGCGGCCTTCTTCGGCCAGTGCGCGGATGACACTAAGTACTTCCTGAACCATTTCCGGGTCAAGGGCGGAGGTGGGCTCGTCGAACAGAATCACCTTCGGCTGCATCGCCAGCGTGCGGGCAATCGCCGCGCGTTGTTGTTGACCGCCGGACAGTTGCGACGGGTAGGCGTGGCGCTTGTCGGCGATACCGACCTTGGCCAGCAGCGCTTCGGCGACTTCGATCGCCTCGGCCTTGCTCTGGCCGAGCACGCGGCGCGGGGCCTCGATGATGTTGTCGAGCACACTCATGTGCGGCCACAGATTAAAGTTTTGAAATACAAAACCTATCTCGGAACGCAGGCGGTTGATCTGTTTGCCATCAGCGGCAACCAGTTCGCCATTCTTGGCGGGCTTGAGCTTGAGTTCTTCACCGGCCACCAGAATCTGACCCTGGTGCGGGTTTTCCAACAGGTTGATGCAACGCAGGAACGTGGACTTGCCGGAACCGGAGGAACCGAGGATCGAGATCACATCGCCGTCGCGGGCGGTCAGCGAGATGCCTTTGAGCACCTCAAGCTGTCCGTAGCGTTTGTGCAAGTTGCGGATTTCAAGCGCGGGCGTGGCCTCAGCCATGTGCGTTCCTCATATATGTTGCGCTCCTGCTGTTGGCGGGCCTTCCTGGCGAGGCGGCCAAGCTAGCATAGCGTTTCAATGGCAGCCAACAGCGCTACGGGCGGTAAGCGGATGGCGTGTGGCAGGTTGTCGCATCGGCACAGCAGACTGTCGCCCCATCAACAACCGAACGGGTGTTTGATCGTGCAAACCCGTGGGCGTCGCGTAAAAAAAGGCGCGATGTTGCCAGCTTTGGCGGGGTGTTGGAAGCGCTATCCGGCCGAACGTTCCTGAATCGCCCTTTTATTGTGCATCCCACACTTTTTCAGTGTG
The DNA here is from genome assembly GCF_019891575.1 of Pseudomonas sp. MIS38. Lineage (NCBI taxonomy): Bacteria > Pseudomonadati > Pseudomonadota > Gammaproteobacteria > Pseudomonadales > Pseudomonadaceae > Pseudomonas > Pseudomonas sp. MIS38. The sequence goes on along the minus strand of NZ_JAFLXF010000026.1, from coordinate 27,756 downwards.
TTTCTGGTGCGCTGAATCGTCTGAAAAGTGAGTCGCAGGGTAACGCTCTGGCGAATTGCCATTCATTCCAATGACTTGCGATGACTGTCCGGTCTCGCTGAAAACCGCGGCCCAGAAGAGTTTGAAACATTTTGGCGCATTTATTGCGTGCAGAATCTGGAACGCCCTGTTGGTTTCTTTTTACGAGAAGGAAAACCAGACAGGACGGACGCAATCGCTTTCCTCGCAAAGGTAGTTCCGATGAGCAGTACCCCAAGCTCCAATGGCCTCGAACAGGGGCTCAAACCGCGTCATGTGACCATGTTGTCGATCGCCGGTGTTATCGGCGCAGGTCTGTTCGTTGGCTCCGGCCACGCGATCGCTGCCGCCGGCCCCGCCGTGCTGCTGGCCTACGCCGCCGCCGGTACCCTGGTGGTGCTGGTGATGCGCATGCTCGGTGAGATGGCTGTCGCCTCGCCCGACACCGGCTCGTTCTCGACATACGCCGACCGTGCCATCGGGCACTGGGCCGGTTTCACCATCGGCTGGTTGTACTGGTGGTTCTGGGTGTTGGTGATTCCACTGGAAGCCAACGCCGCCGCGACCATTCTCCATGCCTGGTTCCCGGGGATCGAGATCTGGGCGTTTGCACTGATCATCACCATGCTGCTGACGGTCACCAACCTGTTCAGCGTGAAAAACTACGGTGAATTCGAATTCTGGTTTGCCTTGATCAAAGTCCTGGCGATCATCGGCTTCATCGCGCTGGGTCTTGCGGCCGTTTTCGGCTTCCTGCCGAACAGCCAGGTCAGCGGTGTTTCGCACCTGTTTGATTCCGGCGGCTTCCTGCCAAACGGCATGGGCGCGGTGCTGGGCGCAATCCTGACCACCATGTTCTCGTTCATGGGTACCGAAATCGTGACCATCGCGGCTGCGGAATCGAAGAACCCGGGCAAGCAGATTTCCAAGGCCACCAACTCGGTGATCTGGCGGATCGGCCTGTTCTACCTCGTATCGATCTTCATCGTTGTGGCCCTGGTACCGTGGAACGATCCTACGCTGGCCAACCTCGGTTCCTACCAGACCGTGCTTGAGCGCATGGGCATTCCGAACGCGAAAATGATCGTCGACATCGTGGTGCTGGTCGCGGTAACCAGCTGCCTGAACTCGGCGCTGTACACCTCGTCGCGCATGCTGTTCTCCCTCGGCAAGCGCGGTGATGCACCGGCCATGTCGACTCGGGTCAACAAAAGCGGTACGCCTTACTGGGCCGTCATGCTGTCGACCGGCGCGGCGTTCCTCTGCACCTTCGCCAACTACGTGGCCCCGGCTGCCGTGTTCGAATTCCTGTTGGCCAGCTCCGGCGCCATCGCGCTGCTGGTGTACCTGGTGATCGCGTTCTCGCAACTGCGCATGCGTAAACAACGCATGGCCCGCGGCGAGAAAATCGTCTTCAGCATGTGGCTGTTTCCGGGCCTGACCTACGCGGTGATCATCTTCATCGTCGCGGCCCTGACTATCATGCTGTTCCAGGAAGCCCACCGCGTGGAAATCCTCGCAACCGGCCTGCTGAGCCTCATGGTCGTTGCCGCAGGCCTGCTGGTGGCGCGCCGCCGCAAGCTGGAAAACCGTGGTGCGGTGGTGTTGAACTGATCCGTAACGCGTAATGCAAAACGGCCGCTGTCAGTGATGACGAGCGGCCGTTTTTGTTTGTGCGCGGGGTTTATTCGCCCTTGTCTTCCTGGGTGTCCAGCGACTTGCCGTAAGTATCCAGCGCAATCCCGAAGTCGGTGATGAACTGTGGCTCGGTCAGCCAGGCCTGGGCGGTTTCGATGTCCATGCCGTCGGCCCACATGCGGTAGTCGATCAGCATGTCGGCGGCCAGGTGAGTGGCGGCCATGCCTTCGTTCTCGGCATTTTCCATGTCCAGCAGCTCTGGATGGTCAACGATGATGAACGCCAGTTCGCGCAGCAGGGTCAGCAGCATTTCGTTGCGGCTGACGGCTTCGGCGTCGCGCATTTTGCTGAACATTGCGAGGGTGTATTCCGGGATCGGCTCGTCCAGATGCCCGAGGTTGTCGTCCTGGTCCAGCGGCTTACGGCCGACCATGCGGATGTGCTTGGCTTTGGCCTTGGCGCGCTTGGCGCGTTTCTGTTGCTTGTTCAGGGATGCCATGGGAACTCAGTTCTTCTGTTGGGTTTGTGCGGCGATCGCGTCGGACGCCGCCACATAGTCGGCCTGGAAGGCCGGGGATTCGATCCACGCCAGGGCGCCGGCTTCGTCGGTTTCCTGGGACCACTGGCGATACTCGATCAGCGCGGCGAGGATGAAATCCATCGCGCCTTCTTCGCCTTCCTGCTCGTAGACCAGTTCCAGCAGCGGGTCTTCGAGGAACGCGGTGCACATGGCTTGCTGGCTGATCTTCTCGGCGTCGATCATTTTCTTGAACAGCTCGGTCAGGTCCACCGACTCGAAGTCGATACGGTCATCGTTCGGGTCGAGTTCGACCGGCGCCTCGGCGCGTTTGCTGCGGTTCTGCTTGGCCTTGGTCTTGGCCCGGGCGGCGCGTTTTTGCTGCTTGTTGGCGGAGGCCATGGTGTGTTCCGTCGTGCGTTGAAAGGGCTCAGCTGCGTGGCACTGGCCGCCCGGGTGTGTCGGGGGCCAACTCGCCGGTTTGCAGCCAGGTCAGAGCGATGGGCCATAGTGTGGCTTGGTATGCGCTACGAAAAAAGGCGAAATGTCCGACTTGTTGTTCGCCGATGTCCTGCGGCTCGATGCGCAAGTGGGTTTTGTGCGCATGACTGAAGTAGCCGAGCAGGCGTTCGATGGCCGGGATCGTGCCGTAAGGGTCGTCGCTGATGCTGATCGCCAAGGTCTTTGCGCGGACATTGGCGAAGGGCAGGCGACCGCTTGCTTTCAGCAGTCGGCGGCCGCTCGGACGCTGCTCGTAGCGCGCGGCAGGCGTGCTCCAGTCGCGTACGACGCCTGTTGGCGTGTCCTCCAGCCAGCCGAGGCGTTTGCCCGGGAAATAGCCACAGAGCCGCGTCAGCAGCGGCATCAGCAAATGCCATTTACCAAACATGCGCCAGCGCTGTGCCGGTGCATAGTCGCGCCAGTAAGCGAACTGCGCGCCGACCGTCACCAGTCGACGAATGACCTGCCCGGACTCGCCGAGCCCAGCCGCGCAACCGCCGAAGCTGTGGCCGACCACATCGATTGGCTGGCCGGGAAACTCCCGTTGCGCGCGTTTGACCATCGCCTCGAAATCCAGCGCGCCCCAATCGGTCCATGAAGCCTCAAGGCCTTTCAGGGTTGCCGGACGCGATTCGCCGATGCCTCGGTAGTCGTAGGTGATCACGTCGAAGCCATTGGCGAACAGGTAATCGGCGAAGCGCGAGTAGTGTCGGCAGCGTACCGAGGTGGCGGCGTTGATGATGACTACGGGGCGTTGCGCATCGGGCAGGGCGTGACGCCAGGTGAAGCCGCCCAGGGCAAAGCCATCCTCGGCGGCTTCCGTGAAGGGTTCAACTTGCGCCGCGGTCAAAATTGGCAACCTTGACTGCATATCCTGCATCGCGGGCGTGTCCTGACAGGTCATGGCTTTCCACCTTTGCGGTTAAGTTGCCAACGATAGTCTCGGCGCCGCCCGGCAACAATCCAGAAGGTTTATTCAGTCGATTGAATGAGCAGGCGTTCTTCGATCAAGGCCTGTTCCCGATTGAGTTCTGCGCGTAATTCTTCCTCACTCGGCAGAATCGTCTTGTAACTGCTGGCGAACAGTTGCTCATTGCCCTTGAGCATCGAGTAACGCGCGACCGAATCATTGCTTTCTGCACACAGAATGATCCCGACTGTCGGCTTGTCGCCCTCGTTGCGCTTGAGTTCGTCGTACATGCGTACATACATGTCCATCTGTCCGACATCGCCGGCGCTGAGCTTGCCGCGCTTGAGGTCAATGATCACGAAGCATTTGAGCAGGTAGTTGTAGAACACCAGATCGATGTACAGATCGTCACCATCGGTACTGATGCGTTGTTGCCGAGCGACAAAGGAAAAGCCTTTACCCAGCTCCAGGAGAAACCCCTGCAGATGGTCGATGAGGGCCTGTTCAAGACGGCTCTCCCTGACCTTGCCGGCCGACGGCAGCCCAAGAAACTCGAGTATGACGGGGTCGCGAATGAATTCCCGAGGATGGGGTTTCATGGCTTCAATGTGGGTGGTGGCCTCTTCGATCACATCGGCTTTGTCTCGACTCATCAGCAGTCGCTCGTAGTAAAGCGTATTGATCTGTCGATCAAGGGCGCGACTGGACCAGGTCAGATTGGCAGATTCTTCCATGTACCAATGGCGAGCCTTTTCACTGGTGACGCCCAAAAGCCGCCGATAGTGGGTCCAGCTCAATTCGTGACGCAGTGCGTCACGAATTGGAAATGCCTGATAAAAGAGGCGCATATAGCGCAGGTTGGAAGCATCAAACCCCTTCCCGAACTGCGCCGTCAGATCCTTCGCCAACAAGGCCAGCAACTGCTTGCCATACCCCGCCCGCTGCGCCCCTTGCTGTTCAAACTCGACAATATGCCGGCCGATCTGCCAACAGGTCTGGACTTGAATCGTATCAACCGCACGCAGCACTTTTTGCCGCGCCTGGCGAATCAGTTCGCCCAAATCCCCCAGCAATGAATCGATTTTCGGGTCTTGCGCATCAGTAGGTTTTACCTGGCTCATCGAGTCTTCCGCATCAGTGGAAACAGACGCAAAGCATGCCGGGATTCGCCGCTCGGCGATGTCGGGCGAGCCCTGTATAGGCGGCAGGAAGAAGGGATGGGTATTGCAGGACGTTGCCGGCAAAAGGTGTTTCAGTGAGTGATGGTCTGTAGTCCATTTCGTACACAGGCCAAGTTCCAATCAATCTAAAACGCGTGCTTCCCTGGCTGGATCAAATAAGGAGTCACGGTTGGGCTCTAAAAGAGTCCGGGAGTAGAGATTATGAAGCGCATTCTTTCATTCATGCTGCCAGTCGCTGCGGTCGCTGTATTGGCTTTTCCGGCGATGCTGCAGGCGGCCAGCCTTGAGCCCGTCGACAGCGCAGGCGTACAGGCTCAACAACAGCAGCAAAACGGCATCAACTACTTGTCCGGCGGGATTGGCGTTGATGAGGCAAAAGCCATTCAACAATCCACCGGTTACAACCTGCACATGACGTTCGCGGTGGGGGCGCAAGACCAGTACACCGCTGATGTCGATGTGATGATTCAAAAGTCACCGGGGCAAACCGTACTGACTCTCACCCAAACGGGTCCGCTGGTTTACGTGCAACTACCACCCGGTGAGTACACGGTGGTCGCCACGCGCAATGGCGAAACACGGCGCGATAAGACAGACATTGGCAGCGGCGCTGCCCGCAATCTGGTGTTCCACTGGAATGACGCTGGATAGTGTTGGGTTCAATTGAAAGTCGAGGCGCGGGTACAATCCCGCGCCTTATGTTTCTGTGATGCAAGGAAGTGCTGGTTTGAAAGGGATTGTGCGTATTGGCTCAGCGGTGAGCCTGGTTTTGCTGTTGGCTGGTTGTGGAACGATGATGGGGCGCCTGAACGGTGATTCTGCAGAGCCGTACTACAAAGGTGTCGATGGCAACCTGCACTTGCTTGGCGTGAGAGGGGGAGACGGCATGCCCTCCGCGGTCATCTGCTACATGATGATCGTTTGCCCGGTGATTACCGTGGTATCGCTGCCGGTAGACGCTGCGCTCGACACGGTTTTGTTGCCGGTCGACTACGTCAACACCCTCTGAGGGCCAACCGTCATTTACCCCCGCGTACGCTTGCCCTTCTGCTTGTCAGTGGGTTCTTGCGCCATTCGGTGAATCCATAGTCCGATCCAGCCGACGGCTATCAGGAATACGGTGCCGATGCATTGCGACACGATCTCGAACCAGAACATTCGCGGTTGCAGCGCAAGGGTGTAGGTGTGGCGTGGACCGGAGCGGTTCCATGTGGTGATGGAGCCGCTGATCAAGCTGTGGATGATCAGATAAGTCGACGCGGCGATGAGGAAGGCGATCAATACGCCGACCAGTACCGTCAGCCAGAATGCAATGCGACTCTGGCGATAGGGTGGCGGATGGGGCAGGGGGATGCGGGTTCTTTTCTGGTTCATCGGGCGGATGACCCTCTTCCATAAGGTGCGGCCAAAGTAGCGCGGATCGCCTTTGTTCGAAACCCGTAGCGCATTTGCGCAGCCTAGAAAAAAGACTGGATTGAGCCGCCATCAAATCGCAGGCATAAAAAAACCCTGAATCTTGCGATTCAGGGTTTTCGGTATTTGGTGCCCAGAGACGGAATCGAACCGCCGACACGGGGATTTTCAATCCCCTGCTCTACCGACTGAGCTATCTGGGCAACGGGGCGCATTAAAAGGGTTTTTCGGATTTACGTCAACGACTTTTTTAAAATTTCTTAAATTAATTCCGTCGCTTACGATCCGCCCCCCGATTTGGCGGGTTTACTCCGCAGGCGGAACGTAGCCTTCCGCCTTGGCGTAATCCTCGCCGGAGAAGTACTTGTCCATTTCGCCCTGCAGATATTTGCGGTCTTCGGCGTTCATCATGTTCAGGCGCTTTTCGTTGATCAGCAGGGTCTGGTGTTTCTGCCAGTCAGCCCAGGCTTTGGCCGAGACGTGGTCAAAAATATCCTGACCTTTGGCGCCCGGGAAAGGAGCGCGTTCCAGCGCGGGCAGTTCTTCTTTGTACTTGCGGCACATGATGGTGCGGGTCATGACGACTCTCCTGCGTTCAATACGGCGGCCGCGCGTTCGAGCAAGGTTTTGACCGGGGCGGCAAGGCCCAGGCGCGGCGGGGTGGCGAGGTTATACCAGAGCCAGTCGGCCTCGGCCACGTGATGGCTGGCTTCCTGTACCTGAACCAGCCAGGGTTCGATGGACAGCTGGAAATGGCTGAAGGTGTGAACGAGGCTTGGCAGCGCCTGCTGCTCGCCCATGGTCAGCGAGTGCTGATCGGCCAGATGTTGCAGGTCGTCGAGGTCGTCGAGTTCCGGCAGGCTCCATAAGCCGCCCCACAATCCCGAGGACGGGCGGCGATAAAGCAGAATCGCGCCTTCTTCGTTGGCGAGCATCGGCATCAGCGTGCGTTTCTGCGGGATGGCCTTGCGCGGTTTGGGGATCGGGTAGCGTGTCTCCAGCCCGAGCATGTGCGCCTCGCAGCCCTTTTCCAGCGGACACAGCAGGCAGCTCGGTTTGCTGCGCGTACACAACGTGGCGCCGAGATCCATCATCGCCTGGGTGTAGGCGTTGACCCGATCGTGCGGCGTAAAACGCTCTGCATTGGCCCACAGCTGTTTGGCGACCTTCGGTTCCCCCGGGTAACCCTCCTGCGCGGTAAAACGCGCCAGAACGCGTTTGACGTTGCCATCGAGGATCGGCGCGCGCAGGCCCATGCTGATGCTGGCGATAGCCCCGGCGGTGGACAGGCCGATCCCCGGCAGATCCGTCAGCTTTTCGACGTCCCGCGGAAATTCGCCGCCGTACTGGCTGACGACGATCTTCGCGGTTTTTTGCAGATTGCGCGCGCGGGTGTAGTAACCGAGCCCGGTCCACAGGTGCAGCACTTCGTCCTCCGGCGCTTCGGCCAGCGCTTGCACCGTTGGCAGCGCGGCCATGAAGCGGTCGAAGTAATTGAGCACGGTGCTGACCTGGGTCTGCTGCAACATGATCTCCGACACCCACACCCGATACGGATTGATGTCTTGCTGCCAAGGCAAATCGTGGCGGCCGTGGCGGTCGAACCATTCCAGCACCGCCGTGGAAAACTGCTCCGCTGTCATCGCTTGAACAGCCCCTTCAATGCGTTTTTCAATTCCGGGCTGACCTTGTCGCCAAGTTTTTCATCGATCTTCTCGCTGAGTTTGTCACCGGCCATTTTGGTCGCGACCTGGCCGAGGCGTTCGTTGTCCACACGGCAGGCCTTGGCGCCCAGTTCCAATGGGCCGCGGCAGCGCAGCGGCCACTCGATGCCGACGAATTTCTCGCCGACCTGACAGGCCGGATCCGGCATGGCGCTGGTGTCGCCTTCGACGATGATGCCGACGCGGTAATCCATGCCCAGCACCCGCAGGTCGATGTCGCCATCGCCGTTGACGGTCATGCCGGGGATGCGCACTTTCAGGTCCGGGTTGCTGGCGATACCGTTGCGGAAGGTCAGGTTGCCCTTGAGTTCCTGGAACGGCGTGTCCTTGCCCCGTGGCTCGCCGCTGAGGGTTTTGCGGTTGAGGGTGGCGATGCCTTTGCACAGTTGCTGTTCAAGGTTGGCGTTGAGCAGCACACCGTTGTTGATCACGAAACTGGCGTTGCCGTTGAGGGTTTCGATCAGCGCCTGCTGGCTGTTGCCGCTGCCGGTGAGGCTGCTGGTCAGTGTGACCAGGCCTTTGACCGGCGGATTCTTGCCTTGGCTTTCGAGGATTTTCTCGGCCGGTACGCGGTTGATCCTGGTTTGCAGGTTCAGCACCGGCGCACTCGGGCGTACGTCGAGGGTGCCCTTGGCTTCGAAATCGCCGTTGTACAGGCCGCCGCGCAGGTTTTCCAGAGTCAGCAGGCCGCCCTGGCCAGTGGCTTTGAGCGCGGCGTTCTGGATCGGCAGTTTGTCGAGGGTCAGCTGGCCGAAGGTCAGGTCGGCATCGACGTCGAGTTTGGCCAGACGCTCGACCGGCAGCAGACGCTCGGTGCTCCAGGCGCTTTTGCTTGGTTTGTCCGGCAACGGTGTGCTGCCGGCGCCGGCCATGGCATCGGCTTCGGTGCTGGCGACTTCGGCCTGACGCACTTGCGTGGCGTTTTTGGCTTTTTCCGATTTCGGCGGCAGGTAGCGGTCGACGTCGAACGTGTCAGCCTTGAGGATCGCGCGCAGCGACTGCTTGGCGAAATCTTCCACGGCAATGCGCCCGCTGAAGCTGCTGTCGTCGAGTTTCAGGTTGATGTTGTCGAAGGCCACGCTGGTTGGCGTGGCGGCCACGCGGCTGACCAGTTCGACCTTGCTCAGGCTGCCGGGCGCCATGGCTGGCAACGTCTGGCCGATGCTGTCGACAAATTTCGCCAGATCGAACTGGGCGATCGAGATTCCGCCAGTGATCTGCGGGGTCTTGTCGAGGTCGTTGGCTTTCAGCTCACCGAGGGCACGCAACTGGTTGGCGGAGATCTTGATACCGGTCCATTCGGCGACGTTCGCCGCCTTGTCCAGGGAAATCTGGCCTTGGGCGGAGAAGGTCATGGCCTTGCCCTGTAGTGGGTCGCCGGTCAGTTCGCCGGACAGTTTCATGTCTTCGAACTTGTAACGTTGCAGGGCGCGTTCGATGCGCAGCTCGCCGTTGAGCTCGGTGCGCACCCGCAGCACAGGCTGATTGGTGCTGAGGAACGCCGTGGCTTTCAGCGGAATGTTGGTCGAGTCGTGTACTGCACCGGTGCTCAGCTGGATGCTTTCGGCGCTGTACTGCTTGCCGGTCTGCTCGTCGGTGTATTCAACACGGGCGTTGTTGACGGTCAGGCTGTCGATGTCGAGGCGGATCGGCTGCGGCGGTTTTTCCGGCTGGACGGGGGCCTCTGCAACAGGCGGGCTGGCAGGCGTCGGGCTGCCGGCAGGCGTGGCGGGAGGTGGCAGCTTGCCGATGTCTTCCCAGTTGCCGTGGCCGTTTTTGTCGCGTTTCAGGCGCAGGTTCAGGCCTTCGACGCGCACATCGCTCATCTGCACTTCGCGGCGCAACAGCGGCAGCACGCGCACGGACAGGCCGAGCATCTGCAGGTCGGCATACGGTTCGGTCGGGTTGATCAGGGTGGCGATGCTGGCCTCATGCAGTTCCAGGCCGAGCCACGGGAACAGGCTCCAGCCGATATCGCCATTGAGCGTCAGCTCGATGTGGGCCTTGTCGCGGGCTATCTGGCGGATCTCGTCTTTGTAGTCGTTGGGATCAAACAGGTGGGTCAGGGCGAAGCCCGCCGCCACAATGATCAGCAACAGCCCGAGAAGTACCAGACCCAGGATTTTGCCGAACGCTTTCATGGGCGAGTCCTTGTAGTTAGTCGAATTCGTAAATTAGCCGGGGAGTATAGCGCTGCATCCGCCCGGTTCGGGGCGCTGTCATGTCGCGATGACGTCCAGCGGCAATTGCAATTTGGCGGCCAGCGCCTGGATTTCAAGGTGCCCGGCCGGTGCCAGCAGGCGCAGTTGGGCACCCGCTTGCGACGCCATTTTCTGCGCTTGGTTCACCAATCGCTCGGCTACCCCACGGCGCCGGGTGACTTTTCGTACACACAAATGTGACAAGTACCAAATCCTGTCGTGCCTTGTCAGGCGCGCCGCACCGAGCAGTCGGTCGTTGAAACGTCCTGTAATCAAAGACCCGTCCGCCAGGCTGCTTTCGATCAACTGGGCGTCACCGGAATACGGCGCGAACAGCCACTGCGGAGCGTCACGATAGATCTTCTGCAAATCCTGTTGATCCTGATAACTGGCATCGTTCAGCGCTTGGACAACGATCGGCATGGCTTTTTCCTGAGGGGGCGAGATCAGATGACACGAAAAAGGTGATATCAGTTTGGTTTTTCTGTCACGTGCAAATGGTAACCTTCGCCGGTTCGTCCGTCCTTCTGCGACTTAACGTCGCGCCTTCAAGGAGCTTCACCTGAAAAAACGGTCATGCCTGCGTGCATAAAGGCCGAGGGTGAGCAGTGGCTGGCGAACCATACTAATAATTGGGGGATACACAATGAGCACGCGCATCACGGCGGACGGCCTGCGCGCCGACCAGCCTGCGTTCCTGTCCAAGGAACGCATCATCGCCAAGCCCGGTTTCAACCGTTGGCTGGTTCCACCGGCCGCTCTGGCCATCCACCTGTGCATCGGCATGGCCTACGGCTTCTCGGTGTTCTGGTTGCCGCTGTCCAAGGCGCTGGGCGTCACCGCGCCTTTGGCTTGCGCGCCGGACATGAGCTTCATCGCTCAGGTCTTCTCTTCGCAATGCGACTGGCCGATCTCCATGCTCGGCTGGATCTACACCCTGTTCTTCATCTTCCTCGGTTGCTCGGCAGCGATCTGGGGTGGCTGGCTGGAACACGCCGGGCCACGCAAGGCCGGTGTGGTATCGGCACTGTGCTGGTGCGGCGGTCTGCTGATCTCTGCACTGGGTATCTACACCCACCAGATCTGGCTGATGTGGATCGGCTCCGGGGTGATCGGCGGTATCGGTCTGGGCCTGGGCTACATTTCGCCGGTCTCGACCCTGATCAAGTGGTTCCCGGACAAGCGCGGCATGGCGACCGGCATGGCGATCATGGGCTTCGGTGGCGGCGCGATGGTCGGTGCACCGTTGGCCACTGCGCTGATGAGCCACTTCGCTTCGCCTGCCGGTGTCGGCGTCTGGCAAAGCTTCGTGGCCATGGCTGCGATCTACTTCGTGTTCATGATCGGTGGCGCCCTGGCTTACCGCGTGCCGCCAACCGGCTGGAAGCCTGAAGGCTGGACCGCTCCAGCGAAGAAAGCTTCGAACGCGATGATCACCCACCGTCACGTGCACGTGAATGTGGCGTGGAAAACCCCGCAGTTCCGTCTGGTGTGGCTGGTGCTGTGCCTGAACGTATCCGCCGGTATCGGCATTCTCGGCATGGCTTCGCCACTGCTGCAGGAAGTGTTCGGCGGCAAGTTGCTGGGCGTTGACGTGCCGTTCGGTCAACTGGATGCCGGGCAACTGGCTTCGATCGCCGCGATCGCTGCCGGCTTCACCGGTCTGCTGAGCCTGTTCAACATCGGTGGCCGCTTCTTCTGGGCTTCGTTCTCGGACTACCTGGGTCGCAAAAACACTTACTTCGTGTTCTTCGCCCTCGGTTTTGCCCTGTACGCGCTGATCCCGAACATGGGTCATCTGGGCAACGTTGCGCTGTTCGTGGCGGCGTTCTGCATCATCCTGTCGATGTACGGCGGTGGTTTTGCGACCGTTCCAGCGTATCTGGCCGACCTGTTCGGCACGCAAATGGTCGGTGCAATCCACGGTCGTCTGCTGACTGCCTGGGCCGCCGCCGGCGTGCTCGGCCCGGTGCTGGTGAACTACCTGCGTGAGTATCAGTTGAGCATCGGCGTTGAACGCGCTGCCGCTTACGACATCACCCTGTACATCCTCGCCGGCCTGCTGGTGCTGGGTTTCCTGTGCAACCTGCTGGTGCGTCCGGTGGCCGACAAGTACTTCATGACCGACGCCGAACTGGCCGCCGAACAGGCGCTGGGCCACGACAAAGGGGCTGATGCCAGCACCGTACTGGAGTGGAAAGCCGCACCGGGCAGCAAGCCGCTGGCAATTGCTGCATGGCTGGCGGTGGGTATTCCGTTGGCGTGGGGCGTGTGGGTGACCCTGCAGAAGACGGCGGTACTGTTTCACTAAGTAAAAACGTAATACCCCTGTAGGAGTGAGCCCTGCTCGCGATAGCGGTCTGACAGTCGACAGAAATGTTGACTGTGAGGCCCTCATCGCGAGCAGGCTCACTCCTACAGTTGTTTTGGGGTGCCTGTAATGGCTTGTATGGACATGTCTACCCGCGACAGCCGGGCGTTCTATCCGTCAGCCATCTCACGTCGCGTGTTTCTGTTTCGGCCCCGCGTGCCTATAATGGCTGCCTTTTTCGCCCAATGATTTTGCGGAGCTGGTGATGGCCGAACGTAAGGCGTCTGTCGAGCGCGACACTCTGGAAACCCAGATCAAAGCCTCGATCAACCTTGATGGCACCGGAAAGGCCCGATTCGATATCGGTGTTCCTTTTCTTGAGCACATGCTGGATCAGATCGCCCGTCACGGGTTGATCGACCTGGATATTGAATGCAAGGGCGATCTGCATATCGACGACCACCATACCGTGGAAGACGTCGGTATCACCCTCGGCCAGGCCTTCGCCAAAGCCATCGGCGACAAGAAAGGCATCCGTCGCTACGGTCATGCTTACGTGCCGCTCGATGAAGCGCTGTCGCGCGTAGTGATCGACTTCTCCGGCCGTCCAGGCCTGCAGATGCACGTGCCCTACACCCGCGCCACCGTGGGCGGCTTCGACGTCGACCTGTTCCAGGAATTCTTCCAGGGCTTCGTCAACCACGCACTGGTCAGCCTGCACATCGACAACCTGCGTGGCACCAACACCCACCACCAGATCGAAACCGTGTTCAAGGCTTTCGGCCGCGCGCTGCGCATGGCCGTCGAGCTGGATGAGCGCATGGCCGGGCAAATGCCATCGACCAAAGGCGTCCTGTAATGCAGACGGTTGCAGTTATCGACTACGGCATGGGCAACCTGCACTCGGTGGCCAAGGCCCTCGAGCACGTCGGCGCCGGCAAGGTGCTGATCACCAGCGATGCCGACGTGATCCGCGAAGCCGACCGCGTGGTGTTCCCCGGCGTTGGTGCGATTCGCGATTGCATGGCGGAGATCCGTCGTCTCGGTTTCGACGCGCTGGTGCGTGAAGTCAGCCAGGATCGTCCGTTCCTCGGCATCTGCGTCGGCATGCAAGCCCTGCTCGACAGCAGCGAAGAGAACGACGGTGTCGACTGTATCGGCCTGTTCCCGGGCGCGGTGAAGTTCTTCGGCAAAGACCTGCATGAAGACGGCGAGCACCTGAAAGTCCCGCACATGGGCTGGAACGAAGTGCAGCAGAAGGTCAGTCACCCGCTGTGGCACGACATTCCGGACATGGCGCGCTTCTACTTCGTGCACAGCTACTACATCGCTGCCGCCAATGCGCGGCAGGTAGTCGGTAGTGGTCATTACGGGGTCGATTTCGCTGCCGCGCTGGCCGAAGGCTCGCGTTTCGCCGTGCAATTCCACCCGGAGAAGAGCCATACCCATGGCCTGCAATTGCTGCAGAACTTCGCCGCGTGGGACGGTCGCTGGTAAATGGCTGCCAAGAAGTCCAAACCGCCGATCCTGACCCTCACTCCCGAACAGGAGAACGAGGCCAACCGCAAGATCCAGCGGTTCATGGAGGATCGGTTCGAACTTGACCTGGGTTCGTTCGAGGCGGCGGAAATTCTTGAGTTGTTTACCCGCGAAATTGCTCCGCACTATTACAACAGGGCGATTTTCGATGTGCAGACCCACCTCAAAGAGCGGTTTGAAAGCATCGAAAGCGACCTGTGGGCGCTCGAGAAGAACTGATTTCCGAGCCAAGCTGAACATTCAAATTTGAAGGTTTGCCAGATGCTGATTATTCCCGCTATCGATCTTAAAGACGGTGCCTGCGTACGTCTGCGCCAGGGCCGCATGGAAGATTCCACAGTGTTCTCCGAGGACCCGGTGAGCATGGCTGCCAAGTGGGTGGAGGGCGGTTGCCGTCGTCTGCATCTGGTCGATCTGAACGGCGCATTCGAAGGCCAGCCGGTCAATGGCGAAGTGGTCACCGCAATCGCCAAGCGCTATCCGAACCTGCCGATCCAGATCGGTGGCGGTATCCGCTCGCTGGAAACCATCGAGCACTACGTCAAGGCGGGCGTCAGCTACGTGATCATCGGCACCAAAGCCGTTAAAGATCCGGCGTTCGTCGCTGAAGCCTGCCGCGCGTTCCCGGGCAAGATCATCGTTGGTCTGGATGCCAAAGACGGTTTCGTCGCCACCGACGGCTGGGCGGAAATCAGCACCGTGCAGGTCATCGATCTGGCCAAGCAGTTCGAAGCTGACGGTGTATCGTCGATCGTTTATACCGACATCGCCAAAGACGGCATGATGCAGGGCTGCAACGTACCGTTCACCGCTGCACTGGCGGCAGCGACGAAGATCCCGGTGATCGCGTCCGGCGGTATCCACAATCTGGGTGACATCAAGTCGCTGCTCGACGCCAAGGCGCCGGGCATCATCGGTGCAATCACTGGCCGGGCGATCTACGAAGGCACCCTCGACGTCGCCGAAGCGCAAGCTTTCTGCGATGCGTACCAAGGCTGAGGACTGACCATGGCGCTGGCCAAACGCATCATCCCTTGCCTGGACGTGGACAACGGCCGGGTCGTCAAAGGTGTGAAGTTCGAGAACATCCGCGATGCCGGTGACCCGGTGGAAATCGCCCGTCGTTATGACGAGCAGGGTGCCGACGAGATTACCTTTCTCGACATCACCGCCAGCGTCGATGGTCGCGACACCACACTGCATACCGTCGAGCGCATGGCCAGCCAGGTGTTCATCCCGCTGACCGTCGGCGGCGGCGTGCGCACCGTGCAGGACATTCGCAACCTGCTCAATGCCGGTGCGGACAAGGTTTCGATCAACACCGCAGCGGTGTTCAATCCGGAGTTTGTTGGCGAAGCGGCGCAGCATTTCGGCTCGCAGTGCATCGTCGTCGCCATCGACGCGAAGAAAGTCTCCGGCCCGGGCGAAACCCCGCGCTGGGAAATCTTCACCCACGGCGGGCGCAAGCCAACCGGCCTCGATGCAGTCGAGTGGGCGAAGAAGATGGAAGGCCTGGGTGCCGGCGAGATCCTGCTGACCAGCATGGATCAGGACGGCATGAAAAACGGCTTCGACCTCGGCGTGACCCGCGCGATCAGCGATGCGCTGGGCATTCCGGTGATCGCTTCCGGCGGCGTCGGCAACCTGCAGCATCTGGCCGACGGCATCCTTGAAGGCCACGCCAGCGCGGTACTGGCGGCGAGTATTTTCCACTTCGGCGAATACACTGTGCAGGAAGCGAAAGCGTATATGGCCAAACGCGGCATCGTGATGCGCTAAACCGTACAGGCCAGTGGACAGCATGGCGTACCCAAGGCACTCTTGGGCACGCCATGGATTCCGGTAGCCCGACATGATCAAACGCCTGCTTCTTGTTCTCGCCAGTGCCTCTGTGTTGCTGCTCAGCACGGCGCGGGCCGAAAACAGTCCCGACACCGATCTGGTGCTCCTCACCGAAAACTTTCCGCCCTACAACATGGCGAAAGACGGCAAGAATTTCGCCAAGGGCGAGAACATCAACGGCATTGCCGCCGACATCGTGCGCGAAATGTTCAAGCGCGCCGGGCTCACCTATAGCCTGACGCTGCGCTTCCCATGGGAGCGCGTCTACAAACTGGCGCTGGAAAACCCCGGTTACGGTGCCTTCGTGATGGCCCGCCTGCCGGACCGCGAAAACCTGTTCAAATGGGTCGGCCCGATCGGTCCGGACGACTGGATCATGTTGGCCAGGGCCGACAGCAAAATCACCCTCGACACCCTCAACGATGCGCGCAAATACAGGATCGGTGCCTACAAAGGCGATGCGATTGCCGAGACGCTGGCCAAGCAGGGCTTGCAGCCTATGGTCGTACTGCGCGATCAGGACAACGCGAAAAAACTGGTCAACGGCCAGATCGACCTGTGGGCCACGGGTGATCCTGCCGGGCGTTATCTGGCGCGGCAGGACGGGGTCACTGGGCTCAAGACCGTGTTGCGCTTCAACAGCGCCGAGTTATATCTGGCGCTGAACAAGGATGTGTCGGACGCAACGGTCGCCAGGCTGCAGGCGGCGTTGGATCAGATGCGCAAGGACGGGGTTGTCGACGAGATCATGGGGCGCTATCTGTAGTCGTCGGTAACGACTGGTCCGCTGCGTCGTGGGTGCATTCTTGCGGCGGATACTGCAGCAGACTCAGGTTATCGTTCTGGGTGTAAGCCAGATTGATCCCCGCTTGCGAGCCGTCAGCACGACGCAGCTCGTAGAAACTCTCCAACTGATAAACCGCGACAAATTTGCCTTTGCCGGCCATCGCGATCACATGGGTAACAAATGAAGTCTGCCAGCCACTGGTTGACGTCTCGCTGTGAGTGAACTGGCTGTCCAGTCTTGCCGAAAATGGGAGTGACGCAGGAGCGTCTGCCTTCGTTGCCCACGGGTTCACAAAACTGATCGCGGTAAGTTGAGTGAACAGACGCAACGTTTTCGGATTCTGCAGCCGCTGTGCAGTCCACTTGAAAGCCCGTGCCTCCTCGCCCGTGTTGTGTCCGCTCCCAACCAGATAGTACTGGTCGGTTCTTTCCAGGCGATAAAACGGCGTGGTGCGCAATTGATCAATTGGCGACAAGTCATCCTTGACCACGAACCATGGCAGCTCGATGACTTGGGCGAGGGTGGCCGCTCCCTTGGTTTCGGGGGCATCCGCTGCCAAGAGCATCGGCAGCTGTGGCGATGACTGGATCAGTGGCGCGATCTGCATCCGTAGTGAATAGGCACCGACATTGCTCTCTGGCCGGTTGAAACTGCTTGCCCCAACAAAGGTGCCTGGTGCGAAATGAATCTCTCCCGGCGGCGCATTCGTCGGTGTGACGCTCCAGGCGCTGAAACTCTGTCTGGCACCGCTGCCCCTGTCATTCCAGATCAGTTCGCCAACGTCCGAGGCGATCACCAGATCGGCCCGTACACAGCGAACCGCGTTGAGTGAAGGTTTTTCGTGATCATTGGAGCAGACCGCGCCCATGGCCACATAACCTTGCGGGGCGATCGGTCGCCATACGGCACCGTCTTTCTTTGAGCCTGAGCCGGAATCTTTCCAGATCAGTTCGAAATCCTCCGGGCGCCTTAATGCCGGGCCTCTGGCCGGATCTGCACTGGGTGCATCGGCTTCACAAACCACAGCTACCACGGTGCTGCCGTTAATGTTGTCGTGCCCGGCGACGAACACGTCGCCGAGCGGGAAATAGCCCGGCAATACATCCGGCGCCGGAGTCGGGCGCCAGAAGGCCGCGGGTTTAGCCCGTGAGCCGGTGCTGTCCCAGATCCGGTGAAATTCCGTGGTGAAATGGATCAGCAGATTGTCGTGTCGGATCGGCGCGATTTGCCTGGATGGCGCTGCGGCCTGGTCATGAATGGTCATGGTCACTCCTGATAGTTGAACGGCGACTCGAGGGAGTCGCGACCCGTTGCAGGTCTCACTATCGGTAATCGCAACCGGTCTCTGGCGGTAACTATGTATGACGTCGTGACCAGTTATTTCCAAAAAAACCGTTCCTTGCCATGGGCAGCCTTGCGCTCCTGTTTTGCCTATTGATGCAGAAGCACAAGGCCGACGTCACTGATCAGCTCAGGGGGCGCTGTTTTCGAGCGCTTCCCATTCCAGGATGTATTCCTTCAATTCTGAGCGCTGATTGTTGGGGTCGACAGCGTAAACGCAGAGTTTGAGGGGGAAGTTGCTTTGCGGACGTAGCCAATTGGAGGTCACATGCCTATAACCCTGTGGGTCTTCGCAACTGACTTTTTCAGCAAGGCCGCCTTTTACCTCGTATCGATCAAGACCCTCGTTCTTGCGTTCCGGCCACAGAATCAGCGCCCTGTTTATCTCTTTGTTAAACGAAGTCTCTATGGTCGGAACAGGCGTCGGGCCCGCCTCAACCAGATAAGTGGGAACAGTGACGGCATTGCGATAAGTGCCTGCGGGTAATATGTCCTCAGTACTGTTTGTGGCGATGATGCAAAGGTTGCTAGGCCCGGTTTCAGGTCCCATCGGAACATTTAATCGAGTCGGCGCAGTGCCGGTGGTGATTGGCTGGCTGTAGTCTTGCGGAACTTCGCATTCGACCGGGTCCGACGTGCGTTTGGTCCGGATAAACCGGGTGCTGGCGGTTATTTCAAAGTTCCATTCTGGATAAACGTAGTTGCCCTGAGCGTTTACGCTGATCTTTGCATGCGTTGGCAGTCGGGCAGGCAGTCTGATAGAGGCTGCCGGAAATAATTCGCACACCTGCGGATCCGTATTGAGTTTGCCATCGATAAAGCAGTTGTTGAAAACCGAGGTGGGACTGCCGTAACTGCCGCTCGGCATCTGACCGTATCCAGGCAGCGGCGTCAGATGGTGAGCCAAGGTCCCAAGGACGCCATAGACCTCGTTGGTCGCTCGAACGATGACCGGACTCCCCGAGCTTCCGGAAGCAATATCTTTGCATTGGTTGCTGACGGTATGCCGCCAAACCCAGGGCTTTTCGAAAATCGCCGGGGAGGGCATGTGGGTGCAGGCTGACATTTGTAATGGAGCACCAACGGGTTTGTGCACAATCAGAATGTCGCTATCTTCTGCCGGCGCCTGCCGGGTCAGTTTCATGGGCGTGATGCCCTGTGCCAGAAGTTCGCCCTGTGATACTCCAAGCTCCAACAGAGCCAGGTCGACACCCTGAATACTGCTCCAGGCTACTTTCTTCAGAGGCACAGTCCTGGAGGCAGCAGTCGTATCGATGAAGTTGTTGAAGGTAATGCTGGCTTCGATAGGGTCATCCATTCGCATGACCCCGTTTTCCTTGCCCACGCAGTGCGCACTGGTCAATGCATAGGCGGAATCAGAGGGGCGAGAGCTGTTTGTGTCGATCAGGAAGGCGGTGCAGGAACCGTGCTCGCGGCTTTTGTACTCGCCGATTCCCATCCAGTGGTTATTTTCGCCATCTTTGTTAGTCAGGTGTTGCGACGGTGAGAAGTTTTCAGCGCCCTTGCCGTAATCGACAGGGCTGGAACAGGCAGGAAGTGAGAAGGCAGTCAGTAATAAAAAGCTTGGGTGGATATATTTAAAGTTCATGGCCAGTCCTTGGCTAATATATGGGTGCAAGACTGGCGCAGAATAAGACAGTTAGGTTTGAGTCGGTTCTATAAGTTATTGCTGCTTATTTTGGACGTAGAGGCTTATGAGAATTTAATCAGTTGATAGCTTAACGATAAATTCCATTTTTCCCGTGTGCAGCTGTCGCTTTGTTACTCCGCACGCTGATCATCTGCTTGATATCGATCCACTCGATGCCTTGCGCCTTGAGCTTCGGCAATTCACGTTCCAGCACCGCCAGCGTCTGCGGGTAAGGGTGGCCGATCATCACTGCCGAGCCCTGCTTGCGGGCCAGGCTGATCGCCGTCTGCAGCTGGTTGAAAATGGCGGCTTCGGTGCGTTCGTCATCGAGAAACACATCGCGCGAAACACTCGCCAGATCGATCTTCTGTGCTTGCTGCGCCGCCACGGTCTGCGCGCTGGTGCGGCTGTCGACGAAGAACTTGTGCCGACGCTGCAACTCACCCATCAGCCACGCCATCGCCACCGGCTGGGCGGTCATGCGACTGCCCATGTGGTTGTTGATGCCCGCGGTGTAAGGGACCATTTTGAACGCGGCGTCGAGGCGCTTTTGCAGCTCTTCGAGCGGCAGTTCGGGGTGCCAGGCGTACGGACCGGTGGCCGGATCCATCGGCATGTGCAGGATCACGATCTTGCCGGCGCGATGGGCTTCGCGGGCGAATTCGGTGGCGTGCGGGGTGTCGGGCATGATCGCCGTGGTCACCGGGCCGGGCAGGGCCAGCACACGGCGATCCCGGGGCAGGTTCTGCCCCAGGTCGTCGATGATCAGCGTCAGGTAGGCTTTTGGCGGTGGCGTCCTGGCGGGTTCTGCGTGAGCAGCACCCGCCAGACAGCACAGCAGGACGAAGAGCAAACGCAAAGACATCCTCAACGGCCGGACGTGATGCTCAAGCCCTTAAGCAGGCTCAGGGCCTGGGCCAACTGGTAATCGTCATCCTGCGGCATGGCCTTGGCCTTGGCGCCGGAACCGGTCGGCTTGTCTGCGCCGCCGTTGCCGTTGCCCAAGTGACCTTGCAGGTCGGCTTCCTTGAAGTAATCGCCGTCCGCTTCGTTGGTGATCTTGGCCTTGCGCACTTCGATGTCCGGGACGATGCCCTGGGCCTGGATCGAGCGGCCGTTCGGCGTGAAGTACAGTGCCGTGGTGATCTTCAGCGCGCGGTCGTTGTTCAGCGGCAGCACGGTTTGCACCGAGCCTTTGCCGAAACTGGTGGTGCCCATGACTACCGCGCGTTTCTGATCCTGCAGGGCGCCGGCGACGATTTCCGAAGCCGAGGCGCTGCCACCGTTGATCAGCACGACCATCGGCACCGCTTCGCTTTCGTCTTTGCCGGTGGCGGAGAAGCGCAGTTCGGAGTTGGCGATCCGGCCTTTGGTGTAGACGATCAGGCCTTTCTTGATGAAGTGGTCGACCACTTCCACTGCCGCCTGCAACACGCCGCCCGGGTTGTTGCGCAGGTCGAGGATGATGCCGTTGAGCTTTTTGCCGTTGTCCTTGCGCAGCTTGGCCAGGGCCTTGGAGACCTCTTCGCCGGTCTTGACCTGGAACTGGGTGATGCGGATGTAGCCGTAGCCCGATTCCAGCAGCTGCGCCTTGACGCTCTTCACCTGAATCACGGCGCGGGCCAGGGTCACGTCGAACGGCGTGCCACCGTCGCGCACCAGGGTCAGGGTGATTTTCTGACCGATCTTGCCGCGCATCTTGTCCACGGCTTCGGTCATGGTCTGGCCGCGAGTTGGCGCACCGTTGATCTTGACGATGAAGTCACCGGCCTGGATGCCAGCCTTCGACGCCGGGGTGTCGTCGATCGGCGAGACGACCTTGATGAAACCGTCTTCGGAGCCGACTTCGATGCCCAGGCCGCCGAATTCGCCGCTGGTGCTTTCCTGCAGTTCGGTGAAGTCTTCAGGGCCGAGATACGCGGAGTGCGGATCGAGGTTGCTGAGCATGCCCTTGATCGCGTTTTCCAGCAGGGTCTTGTCATCCACCGGCTCGACATACGCCGCCTTGATCCGGTCCATGACCTCGGCAAAGGTGCGCAACTCTTCCAGCGGCAACGGGGCCTTGGCGGTCGCGGCAGTGCCTGCCGGAGCGACGGCCGGGGCCGGTTGAGCGGCGAACGCCAGAGGCGCGCCGATCACCAGGGCGATCGTCAGGGCCAGCGAGGTAAGGCGGGACAAATGCAGCATGTCGAACGAACTCCTGAATTAGGCGACGCGCTTATCCTTGCGCGTGGCACCATTGCGCCGGATCACTCGGGTGACCCTGCTGACGAATTGCGAAATACAGCGCTGGTGTGTCCTGACCGCCACTGTTACCCACAGTGGAGATCGACTCACCGGCTTTTACCACGTCACCGGCCGACTTGAGCAGTGTCTGGTTGTGACCGTAAAGACTCAGATAACCATTGCCGTGATCAAGGATCACCAGCAGCCCGGCGCCACGCAACCAGTCGGCGAACACCACACGCCCGCCATGCACGGCATGCACTTGGCTGCCGGCAGCGGCGCTGATCATCACGCCATCCCACTTGGTGCGGGCATCGTCGCCACGGCTTTCGCCGAAGCGTGCCAGCAATCGACCATCAACCGGCCACGGAAGTTTTCCCCGGGTTGCAGCAAAAGGGCCACCGAAGGTCTCACCGCTGCTGGACACCAGCGCGCCGGGGGTTGATTTGACGGTTTTTCGTGGGGCGTCGCTGTTTTCAGCCTGCGCCTCACGCAAACGCTTTTTTTCCGCTTCCTGCTGGGCGATCAGCGCTTTCTGCCGCGCTTCTTCTGCCTCACGGGCCTGACGGGCCAGGGTTTCTTCAATGGTTTTAAGGACTTTAGACAGGTCTGCCTGATCCTGCTCGCGGGCGGCCAGTTTCTGGTCGCGGGCTTTCACGTCATCGTTGAGCTTGGCGAGGACTTGCTGGCGCTCCTTGCGGACTTTTTCCAGCTCGTCGCGCTGGCTGTCGAGGCTGCTTTTCTGTACCAGCAATTGCGCCTGCTGCATGGCGATGTCTTTTTCGACATTGGCCAGTTGGCGCAGGGTTTCGTTGAAGTTCTTCAACTGCTCCAGGCGGGCCTGGCTCAGGTAATCGTAATAGGTGAGGGTGCGGGCGAATTTCTCGGGATTCTGCTGGTTGAGCAGCAGCTTGAGGTATTCCTGACGGCCATTCTGGTAGGCCGCGCGGGCCTGGATGGCGATCAGTCGCTGCTGTTCAGTGCGCGCGCTCTGGAGTTTTTTTTTCTCCGCATCGAGTCGCTGCAGCTCGGATTCGCTTTTCTTCAGCTCTTTCTGCAGGGCGTCGACCTGCTTCTCGAGCTTGCCCATCTCGGTTTCGGTGCCCTTGAGCTCTTTCTGCACACCGGATTTTTCTTCCTGCAGCTTGCCCAGCAGCTTTTTCAGCTCGGCAATGTCCTGACGCGTGGCATCCAACTGCTGTTGGGTTTGCGCGCGCTCGTCAGCGAAGGCCGGTTGGAGCAGGCAGGTCAGAGCGAGGGCGATCAGGACGCGGAGCATAGAGGCGGGCGGCACCAGGGTAATGGACGGCCTAGTATGCCCGCCCGAGGCTGCAAAAAAAACGCCCAATTGGGCTTGTGTGATAACTGGCTGGAGATACAGCTGAAAATAATCTTTGAAGCCACCATAAACAAATGTAGGAGTGAGCCTGCTCGCGATGGTGTTCTCACATTCAACAGAGTAGTCGACTGTCAGATTGCTATCGCGAGCAGGCTCACTCCTACAGGGTTTTGCGGCGTTTTATGGATTCGTTCAGACCAGAATCGAGGTACCAGTCATTTCCGCCGGTTTCTCCAGACCCAACAGCATCAGCATGGTCGGTGCCACGTCCGCCAGTACGCCGCCTTCACGGACCGTGAGGTCACGCTTGCCGACATAAATGAACGGCACCGGCTCGGTGGTGTGCGCGGTGTGCGCCTGGTGGGTTTCTTCATCGGCCATTTTTTCGACGTTGCCGTGGTCGGCGGTGATCAACGCTTCGCCGCCAACCTTTTCCAGCGCCTCGACGATGCGTCCGACGCAGGTGTCCAGGCATTCCACGGCTTTTACCGCAGCGTCGAACACGCCGCTGTGGCCGACCATGTCGCCGTTGGCGTAGTTGACCACGATCACGTCGTAACGCTGATGCTCGATGGCGTCGACGATGCGGTCGGTGACCTCGGGTGCACTCATTTCCGGTTGCAGGTCGTAGGTGGCGACTTTCGGCGACGGGATCAGGATGCGCTCTTCACCCGGGAACGGCTCTTCGCGGCCGCCAGAGAAGAAGAAGGTCACGTGCGCGTATTTTTCGGTTTCGGCGATGCGCAGCTGAGTCTTGCCGTTTTTTGCCAGGTAGTCGCCAAGCACGTTTTCCAGGCTGCCCGGAGCAAAGGCTGCAGGGGCTGGAATGCTGGCGGCGTATTGGGTCAAGCCCACGTACTGCACTTTTGGCTGGCGCGCGCGCTCGAATTCCTTGAAATCGTCTTCGACAAATACTCGGCTCAGCTCGCGGGCACGATCGGCGCGGAAGTTCATGAACACCACGGCGTCGCCGTCTTCGACCTTGACCGGCTCGCCGATGGTGGTGGCTTTGACGAATTCGTCGCTCTCGCCACGGGCGTAGGCGGCGTCGAGGCCTTCCTGAGCGGTGGCGGCGTTGAATTCGGCGTTGCCGTCGACGATCAGGTTGTAGGCCTGA
Source organism: Pseudomonas sp. MIS38 (assembly GCF_019891575.1). NCBI lineage: Bacteria > Pseudomonadati > Pseudomonadota > Gammaproteobacteria > Pseudomonadales > Pseudomonadaceae > Pseudomonas > Pseudomonas sp. MIS38. The sequence continues at coordinate 3,500 of NZ_JAFLXF010000026.1, read as the reverse complement.
GATACGCGGTCCCAACGGTTGTCACGGTCCATCGCGAAGTAGCGACCGATGAGGCTGGCGATGCGGCCCTTGCCGAGCGCCTGGAAGGTCGCGTCGAGCAGTTCGATTGACGACGCGGCGCTTTTCGGTGGCGTGTCGCGACCGTCGAGGAAGGCGTGCAGGTAGATTTTCTCGGCGCCGCGCTTGAAGGCCAGTTCGGCCATGGCGATCAGGTGATCCTGGTGGCTGTGCACGCCGCCATCGGACAGCAGACCCATGAAATGCACGGCTTTGCCGGCGGCCACGGCTTTATCCACGGCAGCGCAGATGGTCGGGTTGTCGAAGAACTCACCGTCGCGGATCGCTTTGGTCACGCGAGTGAAGTCCTGATACACCACGCGCCCGGCGCCGAGGTTCATGTGGCCGACTTCGGAGTTGCCCATCTGGCCGTCCGGCAGGCCGACGTCCATGCCGCTGCCCGAGATCAGGCCGTTCGGCACCGTGGCCCACAGACGATCGAGCACAGGCTTCTTCGCCGCATACACGGCATTGGATTCGTGGCTGTCACTGTGACCGAAGCCGTCGAGAATCATCAGGACCAAAGGTTTAGGCGTGGTAGTCATGGAATCCACTCGTGGCTAATAAAGAAGAGGGCGATGGAAAAGGGAGTGGCGAGTTTAATGCTTAGTTCCGACCACGTCACCGCCGGACGGGGTTTGGCCCACCATAGTGGCTGTGTATACTGGCCGACATTTTAACGCCCTGGAACCTCCTTCGATGGTTGCTCACCTGATTGAATTTGCCACTAACCACTACATTCTTGTCGGTATCTTCGTCGTACTGCTGGCTCTGCTGCTGGCGCACACGATGCAGGGCGGCGGTAAAAGCCTGAGCACCGGCGAACTGACCGCACTGGTCAACAAGGACGCAGGCGTGGTGGTGGACATCCGTCCGGCGAAAGATTACGCCGCCGGCCATATCGTTGGCGCGATCAACATTCCTCAAGACAAGCTGGCTGCGCGTACCGGCGAGCTGGAAAAGCACAAGGCCAAGACCATCATTCTGGTCGACGCCCTGGGCCAGACCGCTGGCACCCACGCTCGCGAGCTGATGAAGTCCGGCTTCACTGCCGCCAAGCTGTCCGGCGGGATTTCCAGCTGGAAAGGCGACAACCTGCCGCTGGTGAAGTGATATGAGCGAAGTCATCGTCTACTCCAGCGATTACTGCCCTTATTGCGTGCGAGCCAAGCAATTGCTCGTGAACAAAGGTGTGGCCTTCGAAGAGATCAAGGTCGATGGCAAGCCGCAGATTCGTGCTGCCATGAGCCAGAAGGCCGGACGCACGTCCGTGCCGCAGATCTGGATCGGCGAAAAGCACATCGGCGGTTGTGATGATTTGTATGCCCTGGAGCGCGCCGGCAAGCTCGACGCGCTGCTCAAGGCCTGAACGGCTGCACCCACGTACAGCAATCCCTAAAAGACCCAAGATCAGAAAGGATCTGAGATGACTGACCAACAGAACACTGCAGCCAGCGAAGAAGAAACCGCACCGCAATTCTCCTTGCAGCGCATCTACGTACGCGATCTGTCCTTCGAAGCCCCGAAAAGCCCGGCGATCTTCCGCCAGCAGTGGGACCCGACCGTCGGCTTGGACCTGAACACTCGTCAGAAAGAGCTGGAAGGCGATTTCTACGAAGTCGTGTTGACCCTGTCCGTGACCGTGAAAAACGGCGACGAAGTGGCCTTCATCGCTGAAGTGCAACAGGCCGGTATCTTCCTGATCAAGAACCTCGATGCGGCTTCGATGAGCCATACTCTGGGTGCGTTCTGCCCGAACATCCTGTTCCCGTACGCTCGCGAAACCCTGGACAGCCTGGTGACCCGTGGTTCGTTCCCGGCCCTGATGCTGGCGCCGGTGAACTTCGACGCTCTGTACGCACAAGAACTGCAGCGCATGCAGGAAGCTGGCGAGACGCCGACCGTTCAGTAAGTATCTGAGCGACGACGCAAGTCCAATGTGGGAGCGGGCTTGCTCGCGAAAGCGCAGTGTCAGGCGACATCAATGTCATCTGATCCGACGCCTTCGCGAGCAAGCCCGCTCCCACATTTGTTATGTGCACTTATTTGAAGTCGTTCTGCCGCCACGCTTCGTACACGGCCACCGCCACGGTGTTGGACAGGTTCAGGCTGCGGCAGCCTTCACGCATCGGCAGACGCAGGCGCTGTTCGGCGGGCAGGGCGTCGAGCACTTCCGGCGGCAGGCCACGGCTTTCCGGGCCGAAGATGAACGCATCGCCCGGGACGAACGCGGCGTCGTGAAACGGCCGCGAGCCCTTGGTGGTGAACGCGAACAGCCGTGGGTTGCCGAGGCTTTCCAGGCAACTGGCGAGGTCGGCGTGGCGCTGCAACGTGGCATATTCGTGGTAGTCGAGACCGGCCCGGCGCAAGCGCTTGTCGTCCATCTCGAAACCCAGCGGTTCGATCAAATGCAGGTGGCAGCCGCTGTTGGCGCACAGCCTGATAACGTTGCCGGTGTTCGGCGGAATTTCTGGTTGAAAAAGGATGACGTGAAACATGCACGGCTCCGAAGGTAAAGATGACGCGCATTCTACGCCGCAAGCCGACCCGCGTTCGAAACTATTCCCGCGGGTGATCGGTTCGCTGGCGATTGTCGGCGTGATGGTCGGTTTGATGATCGGTCGCCTGACCACGCCGGACCCCAGCGTGCTGCAGCAGGTCGACGTGACCGGTGACGGCCTGGTGGTGTGGTTCAACAACGAACCGAAGCTGCACGGTGAAATCATCGATGGCACCGTGGCCCTGTTGTTTCAGGCAGAGGGCAAGGCGCAAAAGGGTCAGCTCAAGCTCAACGGCAAGGACGTGAACTGGCGAACGCGCGTGAGTGACGGTGGGTTGTTGCTGACGGTGCTGGCGGCGCGGCCGCTGCAAGGGGAGTGGGCCGGGAGCAAGGTCGATGACCGCTGGCGGCTGGAGATCCATCTCCGGGAGCAATAAAAGCGGGAATCCCCGGCCTGCCTGTACCAGGGTTCCCAAAACGGGGTGGACTTCGCTGAGAGCGTCGGTCCGGTGTAAAGAGGGAACCCCCGGCCTGCCTGTACCAAGGATCCCAAAAGGGTGGGTTCGCCGCGTTGCGGTTTGAACCCGGTGTAAAGAGGGGAATCCCCGGCCTGCCTGTACCAAGGTCCCCGAAACGGGTGGTGAATCGAATCACCTGTGAGGGTTATTGCAGGCGGCGTGCCAGTTTTAGTATTTGGAAACAGAAAAATCCCTCAAATGCACGAAAGCCCCGTAAATCGGGGCTTTCGAGTTTTTACTGGCCGGTTTTTTCAGTCTTGCCTGGATGGTTTTTGCACAGGTTGCGATGCCCGATCACGGGTCAAAGTGCATTAGGTTGGTGCACGGCGGGGCCACTGTGGGAGATTCTATGTTGCTCAGCAACCCTAGAATCTCAAACTGATCGGTATTCGCCCTGATTCTTCATCAGGGTGAATGCCACTCGG